>DATMNS010000020.1:0-5864 GCA_035568735.1 Chthoniobacterales bacterium
CTGGCGAAGGCGAAGAAGGCGACTTTCCTCCTCGCTTCGACTTCCGAGTGCTACGGCGACCCGCTCGTCCATCCGCAGAAGGAAGATTATTGGGGAAACGTGAACCCGATCGGCCCGCGCGGCGTTTACGATGAGGCGAAACGTTTCGCGGAGGCGATCACGATGGCCTACCACCGCTATCACAGCATGGACACGAAGATCGTCCGCATCTTTAACACCTACGGCCCGCGGATGCGGCTGCGCGACGGCCGCGTCGTGCCGGCCTTCATTGGCCAGGCGCTCGCCGGCCAGCCGCTCACCATTTTCGGCGACGGCTCGCAGACCCGATCGTTTTGTTATGTCTCCGATTTGATCGACGGGATCTTTCGGCTTTCGCAATCCGATTTCCACGAGCCGGTCAACATCGGCAACCCGCGCGAGATGACGATCAAACAATTCGCCGAGGAGATCATCCGCATCACGGGGACGAAATCAGGGATCGAATACAAGCCGCTGCCGGTGGACGACCCGAAGGTGCGCCAGCCCGACATTGCGCGGGCGAAAAAGATCCTCGGCTGGGAACCGAAAGTGGAATTCGAGGAAGGGATCGTGCGCACGATCGATTACTTCCGGCAATGGCTCGAGCGCGCGAGGCCGCGCTGAGGAAACGACAATCGGGGCCGCCTTGGTGCGACAGCCAGGCGAGACCTGTTCGGTCGGAAATGACATCACGGTGGACAGATGATTACGAAACGAAATTTGCAATTTTCGTCTTGACTGTTTCCTCCGCGCTCTCGTAGAAACGGATCGTTCTGGGGGGAACATGGTCGGGCGTGGTCGATTTCATCATCGCTGCGCCCGGCCTACTTTCCGGATAATATTCGCACCGGAATGAAGCAAAAGTGACGGGCAAGAATCTAACCCAGGAACCCCCGCGCAGCCCGAAAACTCTCGTCGGCGGCTACGCGATTCTCGGCCGTACGCTCGACAAATGCCGGGCTCTGCTGGCGGGCAATATCGGCGAGTATCATTTCGATTGTCCGCTCGATAACATGCTCTTCGGTTGGAAACGGATTATGGGCGACAACTTCAAGGCGAAGGTCGCCAAAGGCGCGAGCGACGAGGAGATGGTGCAATGGGTCGACACCCACGGCCGTCCGAAAACTGACGACGAGAAAAAGGCGTGGGTGCAAGAAGTGAAAAAGGCTTCGCTCTACAACGATCCTGCGAAACGCGATATTTTCATCGCGGAGACCAAAAAGCTGGGGCTCGATCCGGCGACGACAACGCTCTTCGACTGGCTCGACGCCGACGACAAGGCAAGCTATCCCAAAGCGGGGTAGGCTGGTCCCTGCGCAGACGATTAGTCGGGGCACACAGCCCCTCGCACATTCCTTTCTCGCTTTCTGCGCGCGCTTCGTCTGAAATCCGAACTTCATGCATCGGATAATTGCTGTAGCGATTCTGGTTTGCTGCCTCGGCGGCTCTGTTTCCGCACAGAACCGCAGGAGCGCTATTCAACTCATCAAGATCAGTCGCGACCTGATCCTGGCGCCGGACTTCAACTACACTGGCGCCGAAAAGCTCCACGAATCGCATGAGCGCTGGCTCAAGGTAGAGGTACAGTTCGCGGCCGCGCCGGAATTCACCGACGAAGTGACTTTCAAGTACTACATCCTGATCGGCGGGAAAACCCTCACCGGCGAGGTGACGCACGTCAACGTGCTCGCGGGTCGGGAACTTTACTCCTGCATGTATGTGCCGCCGCATGCCCTCGCTTATGTCCTCCGCAATCGCCCGCCGAATACGACCTTGGTGGAGAATGTTGCCGTGCAGGTCTTGCAAAAAGGAGAAGTGAAAGACGAGTTGAGTATGGCCCGGGCACGGCCGCAATGGTTCACGTCGCTGCCGGCCTTGCCCGGCTTCGTCCTGAACAAGAGCGAGACGCCGTTCGCGCCGCTCCTTTGGGGTTACTACGAGCAGATTAAACCGGTCCGCCGTTGATTGCCATCCATGTCAGCTTCCCCCCGCATTCTCAGTCTGGACCTCGGTTCGCAAACCCTAAGATTGGCCGAGTTTCAGGCTGGGCCTAACGGCGGCCTCATCCTCACCGGCTACCGGCGGCGCGAGATTTTGGCCGATCCCGCTGCGGAAACGGACCGCACCGGGCAGATCAGCGAAGTGTTGTCCGCCATGATGCGCGAACTCGGGATCAAGGGCGGCCCGGTCGATTACGCGGTCCCGGGGCAATCGGTCTTCGCCCGTTTTGTGAAATTGCCCTTGGTCGATCAGGATAAAATCGAACGCATCATCACCTTTGAGGCGCAGCAGAACGTGCCTTTTCCGATCGAGGAAGTGGTCTGGGATTATCAGCTCGTCGGGAGCAGCGACGTGGACAAAATCGAGGTCGTGTTGGTCGCGATCAAGGCCGACTTGCTCGAGGGGATGAACGCCGCGGTCGAGGCGGCCGGCTTGCAGACCATGCGGGTGGACGTAGCGCCGATGGCGCTCTACAACGCGTTTCGTTTCAACTACAGCGAGCTGACCGGCTCCTCGCTCGTCATCTACATCGGCGCGCGCACGACCAACCTGCTTTTCATCGAGCCGGGAAAAGTCTTCACCCGCAGCATCCCGCTGGGCGGCAGTTCGATCACCTCGGCGATTGCGAAGGAATTCAACGAGCCCTTCGGCGCGGCCGAGCTGCGCAAGAGGCACGACGGATTCGTTAGTCTCGG
Source organism: Chthoniobacterales bacterium (assembly GCA_035568735.1). GTDB lineage: Bacteria > Verrucomicrobiota > Verrucomicrobiia > Chthoniobacterales > UBA10450 > Palsa-1392. The sequence continues at coordinate 2,715 of DATMNS010000020.1, forward strand.
CGGCCCGGAAGCGGCCGCCTCCGACCCGGATGTCGCACGCGTTGCGAAGCTGGTCCGCAGCACGATGACGCGGCTGCACGCCGAGATCGCGCGCTCGATTAGTTTTTATCGAACGCAGCAGCAGGGGAACCAGCCCGAGCGCGTCTTCCTCTGCGGCGGCGCCGCGAGCACGCCTTATGTGTGCGAGTTTTTCCAGGAGAAACTTCAGAGCCCGGTCGAGTTCTTCAATCCGCTGCGCAATGTCGCCCTCGGGGAATCGGTCGCGTTCGAGGAGGTCGCAGGCTCCGTCCATTTGTTAGGTGAAGTGGTCGGGCTTGCGCTTCGCAGCACGATGACGTGTCCGATGGAGTTGAACCTGCGAGCCACCAATGTCGTGCGCCGGCAGCGGCTCGCGCAGCGCCGGCCGTTTTTGGTCCTGGCCGGCCTCTGCTTTGTCCTTGGCCTGCTCGGCTGGGGTACTTATTTCCTGCGCGTGGCGCAGGTCGAAACGCGTGTGGCCGCCACGCTGCAAACCGACGTCGATCAGATGCGCTTGTTTGAGAGGCAACTGGACAAATTGCGCAAAGAGACCGCCGCGCTCGATGCGGCGGCCAAGCCCTTGCTCAACGCGATCAACGATCGCGGCGTCTGGCTCCGCATCATCGACGATCTCAATGCGCGCCTGCCGAAAGAAAACATCTGGATCACCGAACTGGCGCCGACCTCGGAAGGCCGGATCGTGGGCGAGACCGCGATGGGGCTTACCGCCTCCGGCGACAGAGCGAGCGCAGCGCTCGCCCGCGGTCGAGCCGCCGGCGCGAAGAGCGTTCCGATGATCGACGGCGTGTTTGTCCGGGGGCTTTATCTTTCGAACCCGAAACAGCAGGAAATCGTGGTCGATTATTTCCGAAATCTTCTGAGCTCGACCGTATTTGAAGTGGATTCGAACAAGCAATCCGAAGTGATCAAACCGAGCACGCCGACAAACACGGAGTGGGCTTATCCCTACGAGTTGCGGCTCAGGTTGCGCCGGCCCTTCGCCCTGCCATGAACTGGTTTCGCCAGAACAGGTTTCTCGGCAGCTTCCTCGCCGCGCTCGCACTGGGGACGCTCCTCTGCGGCTATTTTCTCAGGCACGAAAAGGGCGCCGCCGACGAGGGACGGGACCGACTCGAGGCGACGATCAACGAGCTGACTCGGCTCCGGCGAAGCAGCCCCTTCCCGAACGAAGAGAATTTGCGGAAGACAAAAGCGCAGACCGACAGCTACCGCGCTTCGCTCCGCGCCTTGGAGAAGGAGCTGAAAACCCGCATGTTTCCGAAGCGACCGCTTCAGCCTAACGAATTCCAGGCGCAACTGCGGCAGACGACTCTCGCGCTCGGCGACCGGGCGCGCGCGAGCAAAGTGCAGTTACCGGAGAATTTCAATCTCGGCTTCGATGAGTATGCGACTTCGCTCCCCAACGGCCTCGCCGCCCCGCGCCTCGGGCGTCAACTAAAAGCGATCGAATGGCTTGCCAACACGATCGTCGATGCCCAGGTCGATGTGCTCAACGGCCTGGCGCGCAGCACGCTGCCCGAAGAAAAAGTAGCGCCGACGCCGACCACGGCGGGGGTGAAGCTTCCAGACAGGACGCCAAAAGCCGTGGAAGAAAGCGCCGGGATCGTCGACTCGACTTCCGTCGATCTCGCGTTTACCGGCAGCCCGGCGGCCGCGCGCAGGGTGTTCAACCAGGTTACGAGCGCGAAGGAACAGTTCTACATCATCCGCGCGCTGCGGGTGAAGAACCAGGCCGACAAAGGACCAAAGCGCGACGGCCTGTCGGCAACGGCGCCGCGTGCCGCGGTGGTTCGCCAAAGTTCCGCCGGCAGCGCCGCCCGGACGCCGGAGCAGGGAATCACCTTTATCGTCGGAACTGAGCATCTTACCATCAACGCGAAAATCGAGATCGTGCAGTTCAACTTTCCGGAAAAGGAGACTCGTTAGGGCATGAGCTGGATCCGGGCCAACTATGATCGCGCGGCCCTCCTCGTCACGGCCTTTTTCCTCGTTACCTGCGCCAGCTTTATTTTTGTGAGCGCTTCCGGTTTCGGCGAAAAATTCGACGCCCTCCGGAATGTTCCGCCGTCGAACAGGCAGATCCCGTCGGGCCAGGGGCCGGAGATTGTTGAGGCGATGCAAAAATTGCGGACGCCGTCGCAGTGGATTTCGAACGGGCGCTCCGGTCTCTTCGTCCCGGAAAAGCATTTTGTCGGGCCGGATGGACGGCCGGTCACCCTGCAAAACACCCTTCTCCATCCTCCTGTGCCTAACGAATGGTTGGAGGAACTCGGGCTCCCCATCACCGACGCTGATGTGCTCACCCAGGATCCGGATCACGACGGCTTCGCCAATCTCGACGAGTGGGAGGGCCACGCGAATCCGACCGACAAGGAATCGCATCCGCCCTATACCTCGAAGTTGAAGCTGAGGTCCTTCGCGCAGGAGGCATTCCCGCTGATTTTCGCGTCCTCGGTCGGCGACACCTACGCGATCAACAGCGTCGATCGGCAGATGCCGACACAATTCCTGCAGATCGGCGAGCTGGTCGCAGGCACGAAATACAAGCTCGCCGACTACGCCGAGAAATACGATACCAACAAGTATGGGACGGCGATCGACGTCTCGGAGTTGACTCTTGAACAGGTGGATTCGCACGATCGCGTGACGCTGGTGAAAGAGAGGCGCACCACCTCGCCCGAGTCGGTCGCAAACTTTCTTTACACCTGGGGCGGAGCGGAACAGTCCTTCGCAGTCAGAAAAGATCAGGAATTTTCCTTAAAACCGTTGGAGCAGATCAAATACAAACTGCTGGACGTTCAGCCCGACAAAGCCGTCATAATCGACACGCAAAAGCCTAACGAGAAGATTGAGATCGGCCCGGTGCCGCGCCCGAATCCTTGAATTCTGAAATTTGCCGTAAGCAGGTCAAGTTTTCTGTGGCGCGGAGGAAAATGACAAATGACGAAGGAATGACGAAGCACTAATGACGAATGCGGCGGCCAGCACGCTCCCACCTTCGGGCGTTGTCATTTGGAATTCCTTCGACCTTGGTCATTCGGAATTCGTCATTTTTCCGGCGTTATTTCCTTGCTGGAGTCACCGGCTCCGAATACAACCACCACACCTACC
>DATMNS010000021.1:0-6747 GCA_035568735.1 Chthoniobacterales bacterium
CTAATCAAAACCATGACCGACGACGAGTTGATGCAGGCCGCCATGGCGCAGGCGCGCAAGAGCCGGAGCGAAGGCGGCATTCCAATCGGCTCTGCTCTGGCGCGACACGGTGAACTACTCGCCGTCGGTCACAATAAGCGAGTGCAAGAGAGCGACCCGGTAACGCACGCCGAGATCGATTGCCTGCGTCAGGCTGGGCGGATCGGAACCTTCCGCGACACCGTTCTCTATTCGACGCTTATGCCCTGCTATCTCTGTGCTGGCGCGGTGGTGCAGTTCGGGATCCCGAAGGTAATCGTGGGCGAAAGCCGGACTTTCCCCGGTGCGCCGGACTTCATGCGCAGTCACGGAGTCGAAGTGATCGATCTCGATCTACCGGAGTGCGTGGAAATGATGACGCAATTTATCAGCGCGCACCCGCAACTTTGGAACGAAGATATCGGTCGTTAGGGGAATGCGTGTGCCCCGCCCGATGGAACCGCGGATTACGCGGATTTAACGGATTGGAAGAAGAGAGAAAAGAGTGCGCAGGCTCTTTCTTGTCTTTTTATCCGCGTTCTCCGCGCCATCCGCGGTTCAAACGATGATCCGCTTCGCGAAAGGTTCAATCGCTCAGTCGATTGTATTTCTTCAAGAGCTCGCGCAAGCGATCGTGAGGCAACGCTTCAACCTTGTGATGGTCGCTGCCGGTCATGGTATGGTTGTCGACCAGGGCGTTAACGATTGCTTCCTCGACGGACTGGACCGTGGCTTCGAAGATCGGATCGAGGCGATCGTTAGGCACGGTTTGCACCGTTTGGGTTGGCTGCTCGGGATTGGCCGCGCCGCGGTTGGCCGTCGAGAAGGCGAGAAACAAATCGCCGGAGCCATTGCCGGAGACGCTGCCGGTGCGGGCCAGGCCCAGACTGGCGCGGCGGGCGAGACGTTTCAACTGTCCCGGTAAGAGCGGCGCATCGGTCGCGACCACGATGATGATCGAGCCGGTTTCTTTTGGATAAACCGAGCCGGGAATTTCCTGGCCGACGGGCACGCCTGCGATCATCAACTGCGGGCGCCGTCCGCAATTCGCCTGGACGAGCGCGCCGACGGTGTAGCCGCCAGTTTTCGGGTCGAGCGCCCGCGAGGCCGTGCCGGTGCCGCCTTTGAACTCATAACAAATCATCCCGGTCCCGCCACCGACGCTGCCTTCCTCGACCGGCCCGCCCTTTGCCGTGTCGAGGGCATGCGCGACGTCCTCCGGTTTCACATGAAAGCCGTTGATGTCGTTCAACCATCCGTCCCAGGTCTCGGCGACCACCGGCAGGCTCCACCAGTAACCGGTCTTATCCGCCGCGCCGTGCGCGAGGCGCCACGCGATGACCGCGTCGCGCGCCACGCCCACGCTATGGGTGTTGGTAATAATGACCGGTCCCTCGAGAAAGCCGCTCTCTTCCACCCAGGCGGTGCCGGTCATTTCTCCATTGCCGTTCAAACCGAAAGTCCCGGCGTAAACCGGATCGTTGAGCGAATCATGGCCGCGCGGAATGATCGCGGTCACGCCGGTGCGAACCGGACCTTTGCCGACCTCGAGTTTTCCCTCGCCGCTGATCAGGGTCGTGAAGCCAACTTCGACGCCGGCGACGTCCGTGATTGCGTTGAGTTTTCCCGGCGTGCCGCCAAATGGGATGCCGAGCGCGCGGGCGCGCATGTTGGTTGTCGGCGGCGGCGTTGTTTGCGGTTCGCGCGCCTGCGCGCCAAGCGCGAAGAGGAGGAGGCAGGCGAGAATCTTGGTGTTCATAGTTCAGAGCGACGGCTGCGTGACGCCATATTTCAGCAGAAGATGATCGATGTAAACGCTGTAGCGCTGGGCGAGCGCGGCGCTTTCGAGGAAGAGGATGTTTTCCGCATTGAACTGCGCGCTCCGCGAAAAATTGTAGGAACCGGTAATGACCGTGTCGTCGATGATCAGGACTTTGTTGTGCATGAAATCGTGCCGCCCGGTCGGCGTGTAGGGCGTGGAATTTTTTCCCACCAGATGAGCGCGCGCGATGATCTGCCGCACCGCGGGGATTTTCCACTGATTCGAAGGCACGGTCTGCCATTGTCGAAAGACTCCTTCCATCTGCGTGCGATCGAAGATCCCATCGACCTTCACTCGCCCCGCGCCCAGTAAATGATCGAGCGCCGAGATGAGCGTGCCGGAATTGATAAGCAGACTGCAAAGACGCACCCGTTGTTGCGCCGCGCGCACTCGGCGCGCCACTTCGGCATCGATCTCGAGACCGCATCCGGGCGAAAACATGACCCGCACTGTCACGGGCTCGCCCGCAAAACGGAGCGTCGCGCTGGTGGTTTTGAGATGGCCGGTGTTTTCGAAGTTTCCCTTCTCCCAGATCTGCTCGAAATCCTCTGCGTAAAAAGCGGCCAGGACCGGCGAGTCAAGCTCGATGACGTTGTTTTCCATGAGCGTGAACGCGTCATTCGTTAGGTTGAGCGAACCGGTCCAGACCGCAGCGCCATCGCGCACGATGAATTTGTCGTGCATCAATTTCACTCCGCCGATTCGGCGCCAGGGAAAGCCGAGCCCCTGCACAAAAGCGCCCGTGCCAGGTGGCGCCGGGTCCTGTCCGCCGGCCACGTTCGGTGTCTCCGGCTTGTCACCATCGTAGCAAATCCGAATCTGGACCCCGGCCGCGGCGCGCTCCTCCAGCGCCTGTAAAAGTTGGAGCCGCAACTCGTCGTCGAGTCGCATATCGTAAACCGCCAGGTCGAGGCTCCGTTGCGCCTGACCGAGGAAGTGGGTCAGCCGTCCCATGACGGAGGCGCCGGATTGCTCGCCTTCGGCCAGAAAGAAGACGGAAAGTTGATCGTCGGATTCGTCTCTTTGGATCGTGGATTCCATTTCTGCTTTCAGCGCTGGCCATCCTATCGCGAGGCGAGCGGAACGCACGAAGGTTTCCGGAGTTCTCGGATTTCGGACAGGATTAACAGGATGTTGCAGGATGAAAACGAAGTCGCGCTCGTCTCCCAAAAATCCCAATCATCGTGTAAATTCTGTCCTATTTCCGATTTTCTGTTTTCGCGTCATCGGCCAGGCACTAGATTGGGCGCGTGAGCTATCAGGTTTTCGCGCGCAAGTATCGGCCGCAGACGTTCGACGATCTGGTCGGCCAGGCGCACGTCACCCAGACGCTGAAGAACGCGGTCGAACAAAATCGGCTCGCGCACGCCTATCTTTTCGTCGGCCCGCGCGGGATTGGAAAAACCTCGACCGCGCGCATTCTGGCCAAGGCGCTCAACTGCATTCATGGCCCGACCATTACGCCGTGCGGGGTGTGCGACAGTTGCAAGGAAATCACCGCCGGTAACAGCCTTGATGTCCTCGAGATCGACGGCGCGAGCAACAATAAGGTCGAAGAGGTTCGAACTCTCACCGAGAACGTTCGTTACGCGCCAGTCAAAGGGAAATACAAAATTTACGTGATCGACGAAGTGCACATGCTCACTCCGTCGGCTTTCAACGCGCTCCTCAAAACGCTCGAGGAGCCGCCCGAACATGTGAAATTCATCTTCGCCACGACCGAACCGCAGAAGGTGTTGCCGACCATTTTGAGCCGGTGCCAGCGTTTCGATCTCCACCGCATCCCGGCGAACCTGATCGCGCAGCATCTGCAATTCATCGCGAAAAAGGAGAAGATAAAACTCGATTCAGCCGCGGCGCACGCCATCGCGCGCGGCGCGGATGGCGGCCTGCGCGACGCGGAATCGATGCTCGATCAACTGGTCGCGTTCTGCGGCGAGACGATCGCGGAGAGCGACGTGCTGAATGTCTTTGGCTTCACGAGTGAGCAAACGATCGCGCGATTCACGGAGAAAATTCTGCGCGGCGAGACGGCCGATGCGCTCGGCTTGCTCGACGAACAATCGGCGGCGGGCAAGGAGATGATGAAACTGATGTCCGACCTGATCGCGCACCTGCGCGACTTGCTCGTCTTCAAGGTGAAACCGGACGCGCTCGCCGAGGAAGCCGCGCCGGAGTTGCAATCTTCGTTAGGCGAAGAGGCGGCTCTGATCGAGACCGACCGCCTGCTCGAGCTGATTGAGCAGTTTGCCGAGGCCGAAGGGCGAATGAAATGGGCGCCTAACAAGAAACTGCATTTCGAGGTTGCGGTCATCAAAGCGATTCAAACCCTCAGCCAGGTCACTCTGACCGAGGTGATCGAAAATCTCACCGCCCTCCGCGGCGGAGGCGCATCCATCCCATCGGTCCCAAAACCACCCGTCGCGGAGAAGAAAGCTGCGCCCAAAGCCGGACAGCCAACCGTGCTGGCCGCCACTCCTGATCCCACTCCCGGGGGATCGCCGCACGCAGGCGCCTCCCACATTCCGGCCGCGACGCCGCCTGTCGAAATGGCGGCGATCTGGCCGAAGGCGGTGCAATTGGCCTCCGCGCGCCGGCCGCTGATCAAAAGCTGGATCGACTCGGCCAGCCTGCTTGGGACGGAAGGCCGCACGGTTCTGCTCGGCTTCGCGCCCGACCAGAAGACAGTGATGGAATCGCTTTCGCGACCGTCGAATCGAAGTTTCCTCGAAGCACTGCTCAAGGAACTCACCGGCTCCGATTGGACGGTCAAGTTAAGTCTCGCGGAGGGCTTGCCGCCGACCCCGCCGCCCGACGAGACTCGGCCGGAGCTCGAACCGGTGAGGGCCGGGCCTAACGACTCGCTCGAATCCTTCAGGAACGATCCCTTAATCAAAGAAGCCCTGGAAATTTTCAAGGGCGAAATCAAATCCGTTACTACTTGAGCCATGAATCTAAACAAGTTGATGAAGCAAGCGCAGAAGATGCAGGAGCAGATGGCCAGGACCCAGGCCGAGCTCGAGGAAAAAACCGTCGAGGTCAGCGCCGCGGGCGGGAAGGTGACGGTGGTTGCGAACGGCGCGGGCGACGTGCTCTCGATCAAGATCGCGAAAGAGATCGTCGACCCGGAGGACGTGGAGATTTTGGAAGACCTGATCCTGAGCGGCGTGCAACAAGCGATCGCGCAAGGCAAGGAGTTGGCGAGCAGCGAGATGACCAAGATCACCGGCGGAATGCCCGGATTAAGCGGCCTTGGCCTGTAGGGCGGCCCGGGAAAGAAGTGTCAACCAATTGTGGCAGGCGGCACGACAGGGAGGTTGGGGCGAATTCTGCTCACCAATCAGCTCGCTGAATCGGTTTGGAACCGGACGCGCAATCGGCGCTGAACATAATCTATCTCATCACCCTAATTTTCAGGGCTACATGCAGGGGCCGGTGCACTCCGCCGAAAGACCTGGCGTTCCGAAGCGGTATCTTTTGAGCTTTCGCGGAGACTGAAGAAAGAGTCAGGGATTAACCAACTGCACCCGGTAAAAGCGGCTCGGCAGATCAGTTGAATCGGTCGTCGAAGTCGTTAGTTGGCCCGGGCCGGCTGTGATCGGCGAGTTAAGAGGCGCCCACGTCCCTCCAAGTTGATCGCAGCTCTCAGTTTGGTAAGTCCTACCAGGAACAGATGCCCAGCTGATCGTGGTGACTTCGCCGGTGCGCGTAATTTGGGTGATGCCAAAGCCGAGGATGGGATCGAGGCGATCGTAAATGCCGTCAGCGTTCTCATCTTTGAGCGCCGCGATGGATAACGCAAGGAATTCATCCGGATCAATATTGCCGTCGCCATTCCCAAGCGGACATTGCCCGGCGAGGCTGCCGCCATCGGCGGTCGCGTAGGCCGCCGCCGCAACGTAAACGGTGTCCGGCACGGCTCCGAAGGCGGCCGCGAGATCGATCGTGGCTTCCATCTGGCCACTGCTGGTCGCGGACTTGACGGCGAGCGATGAAAGAGGAGCGTTGAACCAGCCGCAGAAATCGCTCGTACTTTCCCCACCGACGAAGGGCTTCGAGGGATCGATCGCGATCAGGCCCGTCTTCGCCCATGGCGCCAGGGCGGAGGCGGCAGGAAGGAGTTCGTCGGTTACGAAGATAAAGTTGTCGTTAGGCTCACCATCGCCTCCCGGGGACGATGTCGCCACATAGAGGGTGCTGCCGCGTACCGCGGCGTAGAGGGTGAGTCCGTCGGCGTCCTGGAGATAACCGGCGAAGTCGGCCTGGCCATCAAGATTGAAAGGGATCGGGGTAGGAGAGGGTGTTGGGGTTGGGCTGGGCGTCGGGGTGGGAGTGAGAGTAGGAGTGGGTGTTGGGCTGGGAGTGGAAGTGGGGGTAGGGGTAGGAGTAGAAGTAGGAGTAGGAGTAGGGGTAGGAGTGGCTTGGAGTTTCGTGCGGGCGTAGGTGATGACACTCGGCAAATTTCTGACGTCAACCTCATAAATTTCGATGTAGTTGACGCCGTAGCTGACGCCCGCGTCGACGCTGGTGGTGAGGATGGTCGCCGGGTCGCCGGGAATGCCGTTGTTGACCCGATAGGTGGTGTCCCCATAAACGCCAGCCAACATCTGCGCGCCCACATCGGGTTGACTATTCCAGAGGACATTCCAGACAGAATCATCCGGGCCCGGCGCGACAGGATTAAAGGTGGAAAGGCTATTGACCTGGACAATCAGCCTTCCGGGCCATTTGCCGCGCGACAGGCTAATCGTGGTGGCCGCGGCGTAGGTCGCGGTGGGATCAAGATTGGGTCCCGTGTTGGTATAGCCGTCGCCACCGATGGCCAGGGTCACGTATTGGTTCGGGAAAGCCGCCATGGTGGCGTCAATGATCTGTTGCCCGGCATCGAGCAGCATTTCCGTGGTGTA
>DATMNS010000022.1:0-21356 GCA_035568735.1 Chthoniobacterales bacterium
TTTCGCTGGCGCCGCCGCCGGCTTCTGGGGCGGACTCCTCCTCAGCCGCAGCCTTCCAAGGATTGATGAAGCGTAAGGCCAGGCAGCAGGCGGGAAAAGCAACGTCTGCGGGCCGGATCTGCGCTACGGATTACTCCGCGAACGGAAAGTATGCCCAGGCGCAATACAATTTGGGACGTTTGCTCGCGCAATTTGGGCGACAAGATGAGGCGCGCCCGCATCTGACCGAAGCATTGCGACTCTAACCGGACTACCCGGAGGCGAGGCAACGTTTGCTCGAACTCGGCGCGGCCGCGCCGCCCTGACCTGGCGGAGCGTCAATCTGCCCGCCAGAATTTGAAAGAGCGGGACATAAAACCCGTAACCCCCCTGTGCAGTCGCCTTGCCTCTGCTCCGGTTCTGAGCTCGCTCTTTTCTCAAAAGGGCGCCCCTCCGCGCGGGCCGAACACCCGTCGCGCCAGGGCCACCTCTCGGTTAAGAAGCCGCGCGTTTCTATTTGTTATTCGCGCGGTATCTTTCGAAGCTGCATCCCGATGAGAAGCATGACTGGTTATGGCCGGGGCGAGAGCGAGCGTGGCGGAGCGAAAATCAGCGTCGAGGTCAACTCGGTGAACCGCAAGCAAAGCGACATCGTGATCAACCTGCCGCGCGAGTTGAGCGCGCTCGAGCCACGCGTTCGGGAGGTGGTGAGCGACCGGCTCGCGCGCGGGCGCACCAACGTGGTCGTGGCGTATGACCCGAGCGCGCACGCCTCGCGCCGGCTAGCGCTCGATGGCGCGCTCGCCCGTTCTTATCACGACGGGATGTGCTCCCTGCAGAAGGAATTGGGCGTGACTGGTGAAATTACGATCGCGATGATTTTGCAGGCACCCGGCGTCCTCCGTTTCTCCGACGACGGATTGGAGCCCGACAAGGTCTGGCCGGCGCTCGAGGAGGCGCTCGGGGCCGCGCTCGACGACTTGATCAAGATGCGCGCGCGGGAAGGAAAACATCTCGCGAAGGATTTGATTCATCGTCTGAAGGTCGTTCGCCAGGCACTCAAGGAAGTGCGGAAGATGCATCCCGCCGTCGCGGAAAAATATCGCGCCACGTTGGTCGAGCGAATCAACAAGGCCGGCCTCGACCTCGCGCCTGGCGATGAACGTCTGCTCAAGGAGGTCGCCTTTTTCGCCGATCGCTCTGACGTTTCCGAGGAATTGACCCGGCTCGAAAGTCATCTCGCGCAGTTCGCGCATCATCTGCGCAAGGACGAGCCGGTCGGCCGCACCCTCGAATTTATTACACAGGAAATTTCCCGCGAACTGAATACGTTAGGCGCGAAAGCGGGCGACGCGGAAATCTCGCGCCATGTCCTGGCCTGCAAATCGGAAGTGGAGAAGATTCGCGAGCAAATCCAAAATCTTGAATAAGGAATTCAGCCGTTACGGAATCCTTTTCGTCGTCTCCGCGCCTTCCGGGGCGGGCAAGACGACCCTGTGCGACGCGCTCCGCCAGACGCCGGATTTTGTTTACTCCGTCTCCTGCACCACGCGCGCGCCGCGCGCCGGTGAGATCGAAGGCGAAGATTATCATTTTATGTCCGAGGAAGATTTTCGCGCTCGGATCGCGGCGGACGAATTTCTCGAGCACGCCAACGTGCATGGAAAGTATTACGGAACCTTGCGCGATCCGATTTTGACCGACCTGCACAAGGGCGTCGACGTTCTGATCGACATCGACACCCAGGGCGCGGCCGCCATCCGCGCATTCGACGACGCGTTTGTGCGTCAGGCGTTAGCCGATGTTTTCATCATGCCGCCTGACCTGGAGGAATTGCGCCGCCGTCTTACGAAACGGGGCACGGAGACGCCGGCGCAGATCAAGCAGCGCCTGCAAACCGCCGCGCGGGAGATGGAGCTCTGGCGCGATTACCGCTACACCATCATCAGTCGCTCGATGGAGGAGGACCTGCTCAAGTTTCGTCAGATCATGGGCGCGGAGCGGATTTTGAGCAGCCGGCTCCGGATGGGCTGAAGGATGGAAGCAAACGCCTAACGATGAAGCAAAAAAAGCGATCCGTCGTGCTCGGGGTCACCGGCTCGATCGCCGCTTACAAAGCGGCCGAGCTCGCCAGCCTGCTCGTGAAACAGGGACACGACGTTTTCGTCGTGATGACGAAGGACGCGACCGAGTTCATCACCCCGCTCACCTTGCAGACACTTTCGAAGAATCCCGTCACCACCGGGTTCTACGACGAAAAGCAAAGCTGGCACCCCGGGCATATTGCGCTCGCCGATCGCGCGAATTTGCTTCTGATCGCGCCGGCCACGGCCCACCTTATCGCCGAGCTCGCGCATGGCCTGGCCGGTCATCCGCTGGCGGCGATCGCGCTCGCCACCCGGGCGCCGATTCTCCTCGCCCCGGCGATGAATGGAAAAATGTGGGATCATCCGGCGACGAAAGAAAATGTCGCAACGTTAGGCGCGCGCGGGATTGAATTCATCGGCCCGGAGGCCGGGATGCTGGCCTGCGGTTACGAAGGCCTCGGCCGCTTGTGGAAGGTCGACGAGATCGCGTTCCGCGCCGAGTTTCTGCTCGCCCGCCAGGATAATCTGATCGCGTGAAATTCGTTGTCACGGCTGGGCCGACGCGGGAGCCGCTCGATCCTGTCCGCTATCTGAGCAACCGCTCCTCAGGCAAGATGGGCTACGCGATCGCCGCGGCCGCGCTCGAGGAGCATCACTCCGTGACCCTGATCTCGGGACCGGTCGCGCTCCCCGCGCCGGCTGGCGCAGAAGTCATGCCTGTCACCACGGGTGACGAAATGTTCGACGCCGTTGCCGCGCGGCTGGCGCCTTGCGACGTGCTCGTGATGTGCGCCGCGGTCTGCGATTACCAACCGGCGCACTACAACCCGGAGAAAATGAAAAAACAACGCGGCCCCTTTTCCCTCGCGCTCGTCCCGACGCGCGACATTCTCGCCAGCCTAACGAGCCGGCCAGAGCGCTGTTTTGTGGTCGGCTTCGCGGCCGAGACCCAGGAGCTGGAAGCGAACGCGGTGCGCAAGCTGCGGGAAAAAAATTGCGACCTGCTGGTCGCGAATGACGTCAGTCGCGCGGATGTCGGGATGGATTCCGACGAGAACGAACTCCTGATTTTCTTTCCGAACGGCGAACGCCGAAGACTTCCGCGCGCCAAAAAAAAAGAACTTGCGCGCGCGCTCTTGAAAATAATTTTAGATGCGCGCGAAAAAAGTTTGACAAAAAAATCGTGACGATTAGTGACACGATGAAAGTGAAGTTATTCACAGACTGTTCACAGACCGCTTCTGCGGATTGAAAGGGGGGATTCCCTAATGCCAGCGAAAAAGAAAGCTAAGAAGCCAGCCAAGAAAAAGATGGCGACTAAGAAAAAAGCATCCGGCAAAAAGAAACATTAGGTCCGGATCTCCACAGAAGGGCGGTGACAGAACCGTTCTTCCTCAAGTTAACTTCAACCCGGGGGAAGAATTCATTTCTTCTCCCGGTTTTTTTGCGCAAAAACTTCGCGGCAGCTCCGCAGAATCGGTTAGGTTCAGCGCGTGATTCATTTTGTCGATGTCGCGACGGAAGCGGCGCGGGCCGCGGGCGATCTGCTTTGCTCCCATTTCCAGAAGCCGCTCGCCGTGCACGCCGCGCTGGCCCACGACATCAAGCTGGAGGTCGATGTTCTCGCCCAGGATTTGATCACCCGGATTTTACTCGAGCGCTTTCCGGAGCATGCCCTCTACGGTGAAGAAGGCATCGTCGGCGACCAGACAAGCGATTATCAATGGGTCGTCGATCCACTCGACGGCACGGTGAATTTTTTTTACGGCATCCCGCATTTCTGCGTCTCGATCGCGCTCCGTTTCCGGCGCGAGATTATGGTCGGCGTGATTTTTGACCCGATTCGGAATGAGCTTTGGACGACGCAAAACAAAGAAGCGCCGTTGTTGAACGGCCGGGAGTTCCGCGTCAGTCCGCGCGCCGAGCTCGCGCAAGCCATCCTGTCGGTCGGCCTCTCGAAAACCACGGCGACGATTGACGCCGGCTTCCCGCTGCTCGAGAAAATGGTGCATCGCGCGCGCAAGTGTCGATTGTTAGGCAGTGCCGCCCTCGACATGGCCTACGTCGCCTGCGGGCGGCTCGACGCCTACATCGAGCAGGGGATCAGCCTGTGGGATATCGCGGCGGGATGGATCCTGGTGGAGAACGCCGGCGGCCGTGTCGAACTGCAGCCGCGGAGCGATGCGCCGGACAAGTTCAGCATCATCGCTTCAAACGGTCTGCTCGATCTGCAGCTTTAACCCTAACGAGATGTTTCGCTCCGGCATTGGCTATGACGCGCACCGCTTCGGAGACGGGCGCACGCTCGTCCTCGGGGGAGTCGAGATCCCGTACGCGCGGGGGCTGGCGGGCCATTCGGATGCCGACGTGCTGACCCATGCGATCGCCGATGCCTTGTTAGGAGCGGTCGGGGAACGCGACATTGGTCATCATTTTCCGAATACGGATGAATCGATCCGGGGCATCAGCAGCCTCGAAATCCTGCGTCGGGTCGGCCAAATATTGGCGGAGAAAGAATGCCGGGTTGCCAACGTCGATGCGACTCTGATCGCGGAGGCGCCGAAAATCGGGCCGCATCTCGAGGCGATGCGAAGCAGGATTTCGGCGGCGCTCGGGATCGATCCGGCGCGGGTCGGAATCAAAGCGACGACCAACGAGGGGATGGGCGCGCTTGGCCGGGGAGAAGGCATGGCCGCGCTGGCGGTGGCGAGCGTGGAGCAGGAGTGATGGCTCTGCGTTTTTTCAACACCTACTCCCGCGCGATCGAGGAGTTCCGCCCGCTCGATCCAGACGGTCGCGCGGTGAAGATGTACACCTGCGGCCCGACCGTTTATAGCGAGGCGCATATCGGAAATTTCCGCGCCTATATCTTCGAGGACTTGCTTCAGCGGCATCTCGAGCTGCGGGGATTCACGGTCGAGCGGGTGATGAACCTGACGGACGTGGACGACAAAACGATTCGCGGCAGCCGGGCGGCGAATGTTCCGCTGGCGGAATTTACCGCGCCTTTCAAGGAAGCATTTTACGAGGATCTCGACACGCTCCAGATCAAGCATGCCGACTCGTTTCCCGCCGCGACCGAAAAGCGTTTCGTCGAGGCGATGATTGCAATGATCGCAAAACTGATGACGCGCGAACTCGCCTACCAGGCGGAAGACAAGTCGGTTTACTTCCGGATCAATCGCTTCCCGAAATACGGTCAGCTGGCGCATTTCGACGTCGCGGAATTGCGCTCCACCGGGCGGGTGAAGAGCGACGAGTACGACAAGGAACACGTGGGCGATTTCGCGCTTTGGAAAGCGTGGGATGAAGAGGATGGCGCCGTTTGGTGGGAAAGCCCGTGGGGGCGCGGGCGCCCGGGCTGGCACATCGAGTGCAGCGCGATGGCGACCACTCTGCTTGGCGAACAGCTCGACATTCATTGCGGCGGGGTGGACAACATTTTTCCGCATCACGAGGCGGAGATCGCGCAGTCGGAAGGCTGCAGCGGGAAGCAGTTCGTCCGCTACTGGCTGCATTGTGCGCATCTTTTGGTCGAGGGTCAGAAGATGTCGAAGTCGTTAGGCAATTTTTACACCTTGCGCGACGTGCTCGCGAAAGGCTACCGCGGCCGCGAAGTCCGTTATGCGCTCCTTCGGGTGCATTACCGCGCCCCGCTCAATTTCACCTGGGAGGGAATGGAGGAGGCGCGCCAGGCGCTCGCCCGGATCGACGAATGGCTTCGCCGGCTCCGGGAAGCGGCCCGGGCCGGAAATTCGCCGGCCAACCGCGCCGACGCGCTCGAGGACGACAAGTTTGCGGTCGCGCTGGATGACGATCTCAACATCTCGGCCGCGCTCGGCCATTTGTTTGAACAGATTCGCGAGAGCAATCGCGAGCTCGACGGCGGGATCGATGCGGCCCGCGCGCTCGCCTGGTTGCAGTGGTGGGAGCGAATCAACCGCGTCCTCGCGCTCGAGGCGGAAGCGGAGAAGCCGTCGGAGGAGATTGCGCGCCTGGCGGAGGAGCGGATGCACGCGCGGCTTGCCAAGGACTGGCAAAAAAGTGATGAATTGCGCGACGCACTGCAGGCCCGCGGTTGGGACGTCCGCGACACGAAGGACGGCCAACTCGTCACGCGGCGTGCCGGCGCCTAACGAAATGTTTAGCCCGGCCGAATTCTTCGAACTCGATCATACCGCGCATTCGAAGCTTTTCGAGAAGGACAAATTCGTCTGGGAGGCGCTCAAACAGATCCCGAGCTACCTGCAGTTCCGGCTCAAGCCCGCTTTCCTCGGCGAACTGGTCGGGAAGCCCTACATCAGCGGCTCAGTTTTCATTGGGAGCGGCACGATCGTCGAGCAGGGCGCGATGTTGAAAGGCCCGGCATGGATCGGAGAAAATTGCCACATCCGCCACGGCTGTTACGTGCGCGAAAACGTCATCGTCGGGAACGGCGTGGTGATGGGCAACTCGTGCGAGTTCAAAAACTGCATTATCTTTGACGAGGCGCAGATTCCGCATTTCAGCTACGTCGGCGATTCGATTCTGGGTTACCGGGCGCACCTCGGCGCGGGCGTGATCCTGTCCAACGTGAAACTCGACCACGCGGAGATTTCGGTGCTCGCGACCGATGGCTTGATCGCAACTGGCCTGAAGAAATTCGGTGCGATTGTCGGCGACCGGACGGAGATCGGCTGCAACGCAGTCTTGAATCCCGGTTCGGTCGTTGGCCGCGACTGCATCATTTATCCGGGCACAAATTTTCGGGGCGTGCTGCCTGGCAACAGCATCGTGAAAATCCGGCAAACGTCCCAGGTGCTGAGCCGGCGGCAGCCTAAAGATTCGGAGCCGGGTTAGAGGGTCGCGGGCGGCGACAAGCGAGAGCGGTCCGGCGGATGGGCAGGGATTCGAACCCTGGTTGCCTTGCGGCAAACACGCTTTCCAGGCGTGCGCATTAGACCACTCTGCCACCCATCCGTTTTCAGCTCGTGCTCCTGCTCGTGCTCGCTGGTCAGGCAATTTCGAAACGAGCACGAAATTACAGTTGCAGGCGGCGGAACAGTTCGTCGAGGGGGAGTTGAATGCCAATGTAAAATTCGCCGAAGTCGGCGTAGGCAGCGCTGACCTCGTCGAAGCGCATCTGATAGACGATCGCCTTGATCTGAAAAGTGTCGTGCGCGAATAGCGTCACGCCCCATTCCGCATCGTCGAGTCCGGTCGAGCCGGTGATGAGTTGTTTGACTTTGCCGGCGTATTGGCGGCCAACGCGCGCGTGTCCGCCCATGAGCGTGCGGCGTTCTGCGAAGGGAAGCGAGTACCAGTTGTGTTGTTCGCCGCGGCGTTTCGTCATGTTGTAAAAGCAGACGACCGGCCAGTCGGGCAGCGTCGGATAGACCCGGTCGTGCCGATATTTTTTCATCCGCTCCCGAAATTCCTCCATCCCTTTCGCGAATTCCGGCGTGTCGCGCCTCAGTTTCTGTTCGATCTCGAGGGTGGCGGCATATTGCTCATCGCTCGTGGTGTATTCGCTCTCTTCGGTGAGTGAGAGATAACTGTAGACGGGAACGAGGACATCCGCGCCTAACGAGAGCGTGAGCTGCTTCTCGATTCGGTTTGCGGTTTGCAGATCCGGCGTGACGAGCATGAAACCGAGGTCCGCTTTGGGCGTGACCTGGCTGAGGGTGAGTAGTTGGGTCGATGCGAGCGCGCGTGTCTCTTGCACGAGCGTCGAAAGCGCAATTTTTGCCGCGCGCTGCTCGGCGGCACTGAGCAATTGCCATTGGCCGTACTCGATCCGGTAGAAAAGATGGAGGCAATGCCAGCCCTCCTGCGGGATGAGCGGCGCGGGAGTCTGGTCCATGCGCGAGTTTCCGTGGGCGCAGCGACGGGGTCAAGCCGCGGGCAAGGCGTAAGAAAAAGAGGGGAAAACGTTCAACGTCCAACTTTCAACGTTCAACGTCCAAGTAAGAGAAGACCACCGCCACACACTTTCTGCGTTGAACGTTGAACGTTTTCTTCAGATTTCAGGCTTCCACCTTAGTCGCGCTCGGGAGATGGGCGAGGCAGTACTCCTCGCCGTCGCGCGCGACGCGGAATTCAAGATTGGGATTGGTCAGCTCCGTCGCGCCGCAGTTCGCGCAGTGATGCAGCGCGTCTTCTTCCGGTCGCTTATTTTCTTCAAACCGGCGGCGCCGACTCGCGACCTCCTGCCGGTTGCGCACCGTGCGGACCACGTCCGGGCCGAAAAAGATGAGGTAATTCGCAAAGGCCGCGATCAAGGCCATGCGGTAGGAGTTTGGGCTGGAGACGAAACCGAAAAGCAAAAGCGCGGCCGAGACCCAGGCGAGCCATTTCACCTTCATCGGCAAAACGAAGAGGACGTAGATCACCTCGTCGGGATAAAAGTGGGCGAAGGCGAAAAAGAGGGAAGAGGCGAGCATGGCGTTGGAAAATTGCGCGCCGAAGAGGAAGGCCGCGATCGTGGTCCCGATCATCCCGACAAGAAAGTATAGGTTGAGGCGAAAGGCGCCCCAGGCGTGCTCCAGTCGGTCACCGATGAAGAGCAGGAACCAGAGGGCGACGATGAGCCAGAGCGGTTGGAGCAATGCGCCGGGCTGGCCGATCGACCGCGGAATGAAGATGTAGGTCACCAGCCGCCAGACCTCGCCCTGCATAATGCGCGCCGGATCGAGCGTCAGAACGGAGAGAAAATTGGGATTGAGAAAAGTGAGGAGATAAACCAGCGCGGTGAGCGCGACTACAACGCGGATCAATCCGGGAAAAGCGAGCCAGCCGAAACGGCGTTCGAGGGAATCGAGCAATTTCATCGTCGTGCCACCGTAGAGGCGGGCTGGTGGCAGTTCAACAATCTGGGATGGGGGATTCTCAATCTCGTGCTCCTGCTCATGCTCGTGCTCGTAATCGTCCTCCTGCTCGCCCTCGAAAAAGATTCGATTGCGAGCCGATCACGAGCCCGAGGCGGCGGGGCGGAGCGAATTGACAGCAGGAGCGCAACATCTAGGCTGGCCGCGATGAGCGACGCCGCGGAAAAACGGACCCCGCTTTACGAGGAACACGTCAGGCTGGGCGCGAAAATCATCCCCTTTGGCGGCTGGCTGATGCCGGTGCAGTACAGCAGCATCATGGAGGAACACCAGGCGGTGAGGAAGAGCGTCGGTGTCTTCGATATTTCGCACATGGGCGAGCTCGTCGCGACCGGCCAGCGGGCTGGCGAATGGCTCAACACCATGCTGACGAACAACATCGCGAAGCTCGAGGTCGGCTCCGGGCAGTATACCTTTTTGCTGAACGACGAAGCCGGCATCATCGACGACCTGATCGTTTACCGGATCGACGACCAGAGGTTCCTGCTCGTCGTGAACGCGTCGCGGATTGAGGACGATTTCGCCTGGCTGCAATCGCATCTGGCGTCGGACGTGCAGCTCGAAAACCAAAGCGATGAGTACGCCGGCCTGGCCATTCAGGGGCCGCGGGTTGGAGAACTTTTCCAAGCGGTCTTCGGCGACGGGAAACCAATGCCGGCGCGTAATCAGATTGCGCCGTTCGATCTCGGCGGGACGAACATCCGGGTGGCGCGCACGGGCTACACAGGGGAGGACGGGATCGAAGTTTTTTTCGCCGCGCAAGCCGCGCCGCGGGTCTGGAAAGAAATTCTGGAAAAGGGAAAATCGTTAGGCATTCGTCCCTGCGGGCTCGGGGCACGCGACACTTTGCGCCTCGAGATGTGTTATCCGCTCAACGGCTCTGATCTTTCCCCGGCCCATAATCCGCTCGAAGCCGGGCTCGGCTTTTTCGTCGACCTGGCGAAACCGCATTTCACCGGCCGGGAAAAACTGTTGCGGGACAAAGAGGCAGGCCTCTCGCGCCGGCTTGTCCCTTTCAAGATGAAGGGGAAAAGCCCGCCGCCGCGTCCGCATTACCGCGTCTTCCGCGACGGCAAAGAAGCGGGCGAGCTGACCAGCGGGACGCTCTCGCCGAGCTTGAATTACGGGATCGGAATGGCTTACCTGACCACGCCGGAGCCGAAGCCGGGCGAAGAAATTGAGATCGAAATTCGCGGCCAGAAATTTCCGGCCGTAATCGAAAAAAAGCCGCTCTACAAAAAATCATGAATGTTCCAGACGACCTTCTCTACACCGAATCGCACGAATGGGTCCGCCGCGAAGGCGACAAAATCCGGGTCGGGATTACCGATCACGCGCAGGCCGAGTTGACCGACGTGGTTTACGTTGAGTTGCCGAAAATGGGGGCGGCGTATGAAGCCGGTGGGACGATTGCGGTGGTCGAATCGGTCAAGGCGGCGAGTGACATCTACGCGCCGGCCAAGGGCACGGTGCTGGAAGTGAACAAAGCGCTCGAATCCAATCCGGCGTTGATCAACACCGATCCGTATGGCGAAGGTTGGATTTACGTCCTGAAGGCGGACGACCCTGAACAGTTGAAGGCCCTGAAGGATGCGGCCGCCTACCGTTCGTCGATCGGCTAGCCACTACCTCTCCCGCGCAGCGGAGCCGTCGCAGGGAGCCGCTAATCATTGGCCACCGAACGGCAGCGCGCCGTCCGGGCGAAATCTCCGCACCGGCCTTTCGCTCTCCGGGCTGTTTGCTTTCCTCGTTCTGACCGGTTACGGGCTTTACTAGATCGGGGACGATCATCTTCGCTCCCTGGACGAGCGCCGCCCATCCTTGGGTTGGGTTGGTGCTGCCGCCGGTCATGGCCCAGCACGTTTGGCGCGGGAGAAAGACGCGTCCCGGCCGCCCGCGGCCACGCGTGGAATAAGATTGTTTTCCCGGTCGAAATGGGGCAAAAAACGACCGATGAAAAAGCTCGCTGTTGTCCTTCTTTTGGTCGCGGCGTCGGTCGCGCCGGCCAGCGTGATTAATGTCGAGTTCAAGTTCACGCCGTTTGTCGGCGACCCCGAAAAGGACAAGGAGGTCACGATCGTGGCGGGTAAGGCGCAGGTTTTCATCAATAATGTCCAGGTAGCTGAGCAGGAGGTGCACGAGGAAAAGGGGCCGGTGCTCTTCGATGCGCATGAGGTGGGGCCTGCCGTCTGGGTGCCGATGAGCTCGGTCGGCCCGGTGCTGCGCAAAGGAAAAAACAAAATCCGGATCGAGTTCACGCCTAACGACCCGGCGAAAACCTATCGCGCGCAATTGCGCTGGGCGGCGGTCACGGACCAGGCGACGGAAGAGGTCGAGCCAGGGAGTGTGAAGGCGACGAACCAGGCGGACGAAGGGGTCGATGATCGCAAGGCGAGCAAAGGGAAGGTGGTTTTTGAGCGCGAGTTCGTGGCGGATTTTGCGCTCGATCTGCCGTGGCATCACTATCCCGCGGTCAACTCGCTGACCGAGGACGATAAGCAGAAGATTGCCGGGCTTTTGAAGATGCGGGCGGAGTGGTTTCAGCCTGATTTCGCGGCGCTCTACAAGGCAATCGATGAGAATGAAGCGCTCAAGGTGGACGACGTGCGCAAGGCGAGGTGCCTCGAAGCCGCCTATCAGGCCGGCGTGCGCGTGACGGCCCCGGCGCCCGGCGAATTGGAGTTTGCGACGACCGGCGGCCCGGAGGTGGTGGTGACGCGGAAAGCAGGCACGCTCTTCGGCCTGGATGAGAAAACGTTTGCGCCGGTCAAGGATGAAGAGACGCAGATGTGCGCGGGAATGGTTCTCTCGGTGATCTATCCCGGTCATATCGCAGCAGTGCGCAAACCGGATGGCTCCTGGGCGATCGTCTTCTAATTCCATCGTTCTTCTGCTCGTCCTGGATCCGTTAGGCGTGGTTTCGAATTACAAGCTGGGCTCGAATCGATTAGGATTACGAGCTGAAGCAGGATGATGGGCAGATTAAGGGAGAGATTGACGCCCCCCGCTGCGACTGTTTATTCCCCCGTGCCGACCGAGATCAAACTCTTCAGTCGCGAATGGTGCTCCTGGTGCATCGACGCCAAGGATTATCTTCTGCAACATGGCTACCAGTTCACCGAGATCGATGTTGGCCGCGATCGCGAGGCTTACGAGGAGATGAGGGAGCTGTCCGACCAGACCTATGTCCCGACTCTCGTGGCCGGGGGTGAAGTGCTTGCGAATTTCGATACCGATCAGCTCGCGAAATTCCTCCGCGTGCACGCCATCGTCCCCTAAATGCTGTTTGGGCTTTTCATCACCCTTGGCGTCGCCGTGCTCAGCGTCGCCCTGCGCAGCTACCAATCCTCGGTCTCGCAAAAGATCGGCGCCTTCGGCATTCTCACCGCCTCCTTTCTCGCCATCTATTATATTACCGGCAACTGGGTGCTCGGGCTCCTCAGCGCGCTCAGCTGGCTCTTTCTTCCCTGGCTGGAAATTCTCACTCGCATCCGCGCCCTCCGGCTCCCGCGCGAGAAAACGCTCCGCCCGAAAAGCCCGCCCTCGCCGGAGGTTTTCCCGACGCTCGATGAGATCACCGCACAAATTGAGAGTGAAGGCTTCATCCACGTGGGCGACGCCGGCTGGGATTGGGAGGATTACAAGCAATTCTTCCGGCTCTTTTATAAGGAGGTCGACCGTGCACAGGCGACGATCTGCCTCAACGAGCAGCACGATCTTTCCTTCTACTACCTGCGCATCTCCTCGCGGGGGCGGGACGGCACGATCTGGACGACCTGGAATTATCCCTTGTCCTACGGTTTGAAATTAACCCCGCAATTTCGGATCAACCGGCAACGGCCGGACCAATCGTTTTGGCAGCTTTACCATAGTCACAAGGCTTTTCTGCGCGACCACGCGGTCGAGACCAACGTGATCGATGCGCTCGACGAAGATCAGATTCAGCAGGAGATCGAGAACGATCTGCGCGACCAGATCGCGCATAACATCAAGACCGGCGTACTCATGCAAACGCCAGGCGGCGAGATCAAGTATTCCTGGCGCGGGATGATTTATCTCTGGTGCCAGTTTCTGCTCGATCTCGTCCGCCTCTAGCGGCGGAAAATCCGAAAATCGAATGTCGAAATCCGAAATAAACGCGGAAAATCCGAAACCCAAATACGACTGCGTAGCATCGTTTTCCCTGCATCCGAATTTTCTGCATTCGGATTTGTTTCGGATTTCGGGCTTCGGATTTCGGATTTAAGCCGGAAGGCTCTTCGATGAACGAAACCGCCCCGCGTATTCAGACTGAAGTGCAGGTTATGTTTTTTGATACCGACTGCGCGGCCGTCGTGCACAACATCGCCTACCTGCGTTTCATCGAAACCGCGCGTACCCTGCTGGCCGAGCAACTTGGGATGAAATTGACCGAGATGGCCGAGAATCGGCGTTATCCCGTCGTCGTGCGGACGGAAATCGACTACCGTCGCGCCGCGAAGCTGGGCGATCGCTTGCGCATCGACGGCTGGCTGGACCGGCTGGAGCGCGTCCGTTTCTGGTGCGTCTTTCAAATCCGGCGGATCGAGGATGACGCGCTCATCGTCGATTGCCGGCAGACTCTGGCCCTCATCCAGCTGCCCGAGGCGAAGTTGCTCCGCTTGCCGGAGGAATGGGAGCGTTTTCGCGCGCCGGAGGCAGCCGATGTTCCTCGCTGAATCCAGCGGCAGATTTTTCGGCCGAAAGCCGTAGCCCAACGAAGATGTCCACAGGCAATCCCGCCCTCACGCTCGACGAAGCTTTCCTCTCCCCGCGTGCTCTGGAGCCGCCGCCGATCCGGCGCGCGCTTCTTGTTTTCCTCCTCTGCCTGGCCGCGCTTCTCCATGTCGCGACGAGCGGCTGGGGCGACCTCTACAACGAAACCGACGGCCAGTACGCCGGCGCCGCGCGTGAAATGCTGCAGTCGCACCAATACCTCACGCCGACGAATGACGGCATCCCGCGGCTGCAAAAACCGCCGTTGCTCTACTGGGCGATCGCGCTCTCTCTGAAAGCGTTTGGCCTAACGACCGCGGCTGTTCGCCTGCCGATCGCCCTCGGCACGGTCGTCGCCATCGCGCTCACTTTTCTCATTGGCGACCGCCTCGGCGGCCCGTGGCGGGGCTTTCTCGCCGGGCTGATCCATCTGTGTGCCTGCGGCACGTTTCTCCTTGGCCGCATCGTCATGCCGGAGCCGGTTTTCAGCGCCTTGATCGCCGGTTCGATCTACTGCGCGCTTCGCGGCTACGAGCGACGCCAGGGCCGGCGCGGTTGGTTCATCGGTTTCTGGTTTTGCGTCGCGCTCGCCTGCATGACGAAAAGCCTGCACGGGCTGCTTTACCCGGCGGCGATCCTCGGGTTGCTTGCCTGCTTTTATCGCGAAGCGCGGTTGCGGTTTCGCGAATTGCTGCGCTGGGACGGGATTCTCGTTTTTCTACTCCTCGTCGCGCCGTGGCATCTCTGGCTGGAGTGGAAGCATCCCGGTTTTCTCAGCCAATTCACCGCGCAGGAATGGCTCGTCCATCTCGCCGGCAAGGCGGACCAGGGTCATAGCTACGACAACGTGCCGCGTCATGTCTTTCTCGCACTGCACCTGGCGTGGTGGTTCCCCTGGACGGTCGCGATCCTGCCCGGGGTGTTCTGCGCGTGGCGCCGCGTTTTCCGTCCCCGCGAAATCGAATTTGCCGACGCCCTCCCGCTCTGTTGGATGGCGGTGGTTTTCATCCCGCTCTTCTTCATCGGCCAACGGCAGGATTACTACTCGATGAGCATGTGGGGCGGCTTCGCCATCTTTGCCGCGACTGCGTGGGAACGAATGCCGCGCTGGACCAGAGTCGTCGGCGTCTCGGGTGTGTTGGTGATTGGCCTCGTCGCCGGCTTCGTCGCGTGGCGCTTGCCGGAACTCTTGTCCGGCGTAAGCGGCCACTGGGGTGTGACCGCCGCGCGCTCCACCGCCTGGCGCACCTTGCTGGATATCCCGACTTCCACCTGGCTGGGTTTTCGCTCGATGTTCGTCGTGATCGGGCTCGCGCTCGTTCTTTTCTCGGCAATCGCACTCTGGTTCGTCTGGCGGGAGCGACCGCGCCTCGCCCTCATGGCGCTCGCCGCCGCGATGGTGCCGATTGGCTTCAGCATGATGGACGGGGTGGCACGGATGGCGCCGTATTTCTCACTCGCCGAAGCGGCTAATTTCATCCAGGAGCGCATCGCGCCTAACGACAAGATCGTCTACGAGGGACCAATGCATGTCGGCAGCAGCCTGCTCTTTTATCTGGGCCGAAAATTCTACCTCGTGAACCAGGATCCGGCTTCCGAGCCCGGGGCGGCGCTCGGACCGACCCCGGATATTTTTCTCGACGAAAAGACCGTCCTGGAGGCGTGGAAGGGCGCCGATCGTTTCTATCTCCTGGTCGAGCGGGAGCGGTTACCGCATTGGCATGCGTTGCTCCGCGCGAACGGCGCGGCGCCGGAAGAGTTGACCACCTGCGGCACGACCGTGCTCCTGAGCAATCATCGTTAGGCAAGGCCCCGCTCGCAGGAGCGCGCGAGGAGACCGCTACTTCTGCGTGAGCGGCGCGCGCACCTCCGGCTGGAGCAGGCGGCCCCAGAGCGCGCTGTAGGGATGGACCCGCGTCACACGCTCTCCGTCGCGCGCCAGCGGCCGATGCTCGTTCGCCCACTCGAAAATCGAGCCTTCGAGATTCTGCACCCGCGTGTAACCGGCGGCGCGCAGCCGTTGCGCCAGCGCGCCGGAGCGATAACCGACCGCGCAATAAGTCACGATCGGCGCATCTCTTGCGACCTTCCCCGCCGCGGCGCTCGCATCCGCTTGCGGATCGACCTGCCGCGCGCCCGGCAAATGGCTCACTTTCCACTCGGCCGGCGTCCGCACATCGAGCAGCACGGGCGCGGGCCGTTTCTTGTCGGCCAACCAATCGGCCAGTTGCTGCGTGGTGATCCAGTTTTCCTCGCCGAATCTGCCGCGCAGCGAGCGCTTGAGAAGAAACCAATCGATTCCCCGACAGGAAAGCAATCCGAGCGCGCAGAGCAGCACCGCCGCGAACCCGAGCGCAAGCCAGGCATTGGCTGCTCCGGAAAGGCGTCGCGGTCTTAAAATGCAATCCATTTGAAAAAGCCGCGAGGCCAGCTACCTTGCCCGCTCATTTTCGGACTATAACCCGGAGCAATTTATGTCGCAGCATCGCAGTCTTAAGGGCGCCAGCACCATCGCGGCCAAGCGCAATGTTTTGAAACGTTTCGAGCGGGTCGAATTGCTCAAAAAGCGCGGCCAGTGGAAAGAGACGAGCAAAGTCATCGGTCTGCCGAAGACCAAGCCAGATCTCTAGGAGAGGTTGGTAGTTAAGAGTTGATGGTTGAGAGCAGGAATTCTTTCTCTCAACTCTCATGCGCCTTAATCGCTTTCTCGCCGCCGCCGGGCTCGGCTCGCGTCGCCATTGTGACGAGCTGATTGCGGAAGGCCGCGTCACCGTCAACGGCCAGCCGTGCACGAATTTCAGCACGCAAGTCGAAGCGAGCGACCACGTCAAGGTCAACCACCGGCTCGTTAGGCCGGCGGAAACGCTGACCATCGCGCTGCACAAGCCGGCTGGTTTCGTTTCCACCCGGCGCGATCCGAACGCGACCGACACGATCTACGATTTGTTGCCCGCGAAATTTTCCCGCCTCTTCAACGTCGGCCGGCTCGACGCCCAGACCGAAGGGCTCCTCCTGCTCACGAGTGACGGGGATCTCGCCCAGCACCTCACCCATCCGAGCTACAAGGTGGAGAAGGAATATGAGGTTACGCTCGATCGACGCTGGGATCCAAAACGCGGGCAGAAATTGCTCGACGGCGTTTTTCTCGACGGCCGGCGCGCCCGACTTGCGCGGCTGCAACCGATCGGCCCGACCCGGCTGCGCGTCGTCCTGCAACAGGGCATGAACCGGCAAATTCGCCGCATGTTTTACGAGATCGGCTACGAAGTGGAGCGGCTCGTCCGTACCCGCATCGGCCACCTGCGGCTCGGCGAGCTGCCGCGCGGCAGCTGGCGGCCCCTAACGAAAAGCGAACTGGCCAGGGTTCGTTCTCAGCCTTTGTCGGGCGGGCGCTCCGCCGGCCCGGTTTTTTGACCCTCGATCCTGGGCAGGCGGAGCGCCCGCCCGACATTCACTCCAGCTCGTCGCGCAAAATTGCGAGGGGCGGCGTGTTACCAAGGCCGTAGCTGGTCAGCAGGCCGATCGCGACGGTTAGGGCGCTCACGATCGAACCCGCGATCACCACCGGCAGGAGCGCCGGCGTATAGGCCAGCTTGAAGGTGAAAACGGCCAGCGCCCAGCTCGCGACGAGCGCGAGCACGATCCCGGTCGCACTCGCGAGCAGGCCCAAAAACAAATATTCCGTGCCAAGAATTTTCCAGATCTGCCAGCGCGAGGCGCCCAGCGTGCGCAGGAGCACGCTCTCTTTCAGCCGCTGGTAACGTCCGCTCCAGATCGTGCTCCCGAGCACGATCAACCCGGTGCCGACGGTAAAGAGCGACATGATACGGATGACGAGCGCGACCTTGGTCAGGATCGAATCCACCGTTTGAATAACCGAGGTGAGATCGAGCGCGGAAACGTTCGGGAACCTGGCCACGACCGCGTTTTGCAGCCGGGCCGAGGCCGCCGGCGTCGGAACGCGACTGACGAGGACGTTAAAAGTCGGGGCCTTTTCCAGCACGCCGGTGGGAAAAACGATGAAGAAATTGGTTTGAAAACGTTTCCAATCGACCTCGCGCAAACTTGCCACCCGTGCCTTGATCGGCACGCCCTGCACATCGAAGGCTAGGGCATCACCGATCGTTAGGCCAAGATCCTTCGCGATATCCTGCTCGACGGAGATCGGCACGGTGTCGCCCGGATGATAATCGACCCGGCCGACCCACTTTCCGGCGGTGATCTTTTCCGTCTCGCTCAACTGGGCGCGGTAAGTCGAGCGGTATTCGCGTTCCAGCTCCCATTCCGGCGCCTTGTTTTGCGGGTCCTTCAGCATCTCGGCCGCCTTGCGGCGTTTCACCTCGAGCAGACGCATGGTCACGATCGGGGCTTGCTGGAGGACGGGGAAGCCCAATTGCCTGACGAGTCCGGCGACCGGGCCGGTCTGGCCTGGCTGGATGTCGAAAAGGAAGATGTTGGGCTGGTCGCGCGCCCCGATCGAGCGGAACTGGGTCAGGAGCACGTCGCGCGTCAGGTAAATGGTAAGGAGCAGGAAAGTGCCCAGGCCTAACGAAAGGGTGAGAAGCAGGGTGCGATTGTTGGGGCGATACAGATTAGCCAGCCCCTGGCGGAGAACGAAGCTCCAGCGCTGCGGCAAAAGTTTGCGCACGAGAAAAATCAGCAGCTTCGCCACGCCGATGAGGACCGCCACGGCTGTGGCCAGACCGGCGGCGAGAAATAACCCATCGGTCCAGGCTTCCGCCTGCGAGATCGCAAACGCGGTCAGGCTGGCGGCGATCGCGAAATAAACGAGCCAGATCACGAGGTCGCGCGCGACCGGGGCGGCGCCCTCTTCGACCGACGAGCGGAGAGCGATGAGCGGCGACACCCGGCGGAAACGGAGGAGCGGCGGGAGTGCAAAGAGGAGGCAAACGCCCAATCCGACGGCCATGCCGCGCAGGACAGGTAGCCACGCGATCGCGGTTGGCAGGACGAACGGCAGATATTTCTGGAGCGCGCCGGGAAGAGTTTGGTGAATCGTTAGGCCAAGCGCCGCTCCCGTCAGGACGCCGACGAACCCCATCGCCATCGCCTGAAGGAGATAGACGATGACGGTGGTGCGGCCGGCCGCGCCCAGACAACGCAGGATGGCGGCCGTCCGCACCTTTTGTTGGAGGTGTGCCTGGATCGCGCTCGCCACCCCGACCGCGCCGAGCAGGAGCGAGATGAAGCCGACGAGATTGAGGAAGCGGTAGAGGTTGTCGAGCGATTCGCCCAGATCCTTCTTCCGTTTCGCGACCGTGTCGTATTCGAGTCCGAAATGCTCGATTCGCGGCGCGAGTTTTTTGACTTCGCCTGGCACGTCGACGTTCGGCGCGAACTTCACGAAGTTCAGGTAGCGCGCGAGGCTGCCGGGCTTGAGCAGGTTGGTTTGCGCGAGATTTTGCAGCGGAATGTAAACCCGCGGCGCGAAACTCGCGGCGGGCGAGGCTTCGCCCGGCATCTTGGTCAGCGCGCCGGCGATCGTGAAGGTCGCTTCGCCGATCTTGATCGGGTCGCCGGGTTTCGCCCGGAATTGGAAGAGCAGACTTTCCTCGGGGACGGCCTGGCCTCCGGTCCGGAAAGTCTTCGCCGCCGTGGCCGGTGCGGTTTCCATCCTCCCGTAGAAGGGAAAAGCTCCGCCCAGGGCGCGGACGTGGACGAGGCGGGTGCCACCGGCTTTCGGGAAGAGCGCCATCGTGTTGAAGCGCACTTCGCGCGCCTGGATTTCGCCTAACGAATGGAGCATCTGTTCCTGCTCGGGGGTGAAGGGCCGCGAGCTTTCCACCACCAGATCCGCCCCGAGGAGCGACCGCGCCTGGTCGTCAATCGCCTGGGCCAGGCTGGCGCGGAACAAACCGATCGCGATTAAAGCCGCTACGCCTAACGAGATCGAAATGGAAAAAAGGAGGAGGCGCGAGCGACTCGCGCGGCTGTCGCGCCACGCCATGCGAAAAACGAATCCGATGTTCTCGTTCGCGTGGCGCATTATTGCTTGAAGGGACGTGCTTCCGCCCGTCCGGTTTCTCCCGTCCGCGTCGCGATTCCAAACGGGACGTGCGGAAGCACGTCCCTCCGAAAGAAACCGCTCATCCGACCATCGCTCCGTTCCGCAAGCGAATCGTCCGCTCTGTCAAACGCGCGACCTCGGGATCGTGGGTCACGAGGACGAGTGCGGTGCCCGCGCTGCGATTCAATTCGAGCATGATCTCGATCACGTTCTGGCTCGTCTCCGCGTCGAGGTTGCCGGTCGGTTCGTCGGCGAACAATACCTTCGGTCGGTTGATAAACGCCCGCGCCAGGGCGACGCGCTGCTGTTCGCCGCCGGAAAGTTGCGTCGAATAATGATCGCTCCGGTCGCCGAGTCCGACGCGTTGCAGGAGGTCGAGGGCGAGTGCCCGTGCGCTGCGATCGCCGCGCAGCTCCATCGGAACGGTCACATTCTCGAGCGCGGTGAGCGTGGGAATGAGCTGGAAATTTTGAAAAACAAAACCGACATGCTCGTTCCGGACGCGGGCGCGTTCGTCCTCGCTGATTTCGGAGAGCGCGATGCCGTTGAGCAGCACCGAGCCGGAAGTGGGAAGATCGAGCCCCGCCGCCAGACCGAGGAGCGTCGTTTTCCCGCTACCCGAAGGGCCGAGGATCGAGCAGGTCGCGCCCTGCTCGAGCGTGAACGAGATATCGCGCAAAACGGTCAGGCGACCCGCGCCGGTGGCGTAGCTTTTCGTTAGGTCGCGGACCTCGAGAATCGGGCACGAGTTCATTGACGGGTCAGGGTGGCGCGTCTTGCTTACGCGATGGTGATACGGCGCGCATGAGGAAATTGATGCGCCGCGGTTTTGTTGTTCTCTTTTGCGCACTCGCTTGCGCCTCGCCCGCTCGCGGTGGCACGATTCTCTTTCTCGGCGACAGCCTGACCGCCGGGCTTGGAGTCGAACAGGGACAGGCTTTCCCCGCGCTGATCCAGGAAAAGATTCGCGAAAAGAATCTGCCCTTTGACGTGATCAACGCCGGGATCAGCGGCGACACGACGGCCGGCGGACTGGCGCGGCTCGACTGGGTGTTGCAGAAAAAAATCGACGTTCTCGTCCTCGCACTCGGGGCAAATGACGGATTGCGCGGGCTGCCCGTCGCGCAGATGAAAGCGAATCTCCAGGCCATCATCGACCGGGTGAAAGCGAAGAACCCGGCGGTGAAAATCGTCATCGCCGGGATGCGGATGCCGCCGAATCTGGGCGGCGCTTACAGCGACGCGTTCCGGGAAGTTTACGGCGACCTTGCGCGTGAGAACCACGCGGCGCTCATTCCGTTTCTTCTGGAGGGCGTCGGCGGCCACGATGATTTGAATCAGGCGGATCATATTCACCCGACTGCCGCCGGGCATAAAGTGGTGGCGGAAAACGTTTGGCGGGTGCTGGGCCCGCTGCTTGGGAACGGCGGATCGTAATGCGGCTCGACGGCTGCAACGCGCTGATAACCGGCGCTTCGGCGGGGATAGGGCGTGAGTTCGCGCGGCAACTGGGCGACCGCGCCGCCACGCTCGTGCTTGTCGCACGGCGCCAGGCGCGCCTCGAGGAATTGCGCGCGGAGCTGACGGAGCGGCATCCGCAATTGCGCGTCGAAATCCGGCCCACCGATTTGTCGCAACACGAAGCGGTCGACGCGCTGCTCG
>DATMNS010000023.1:0-3973 GCA_035568735.1 Chthoniobacterales bacterium
GGCGATTTATTAAGCCGCTCCTTCGCCCAATCCTGGGCGGTGACGGTTCCGCTGCCTGACGAGATGAACAATAAGCCGAGGGCAAGAGCGCGAAGTTTCATCCGTTAAGGAACGCCGCTGTCGCGCCGCGGCAACTGCTCAGACTGTTCATAACGTGAGAGGGGCCTGAGGGCCCCGATTGGTTGGGTGTTGCCTGGAATTTACGCTGCACGTCGCCGCGCAACGGCGGTTCCCATATTTTGCGACTCCATGCAAAAGATGATTTTCCCGCCGCGCTTTCCCTCCGCCGCGCGGGCGACGGCCGTTCGGAATTCCCCTAACGGATAGGTGTGTTCGATTTTTGTCTGGAGCAGGCCGCGCCGCGTAAATGCAAAGATCCGGGCGAAGGCTTCATTCCGCGCTGCGGGCGTCGCCTGTTCGTACCACTTGTTGATCCAAAAACCGGTAAAATGCAGATTCTTGAAAATGAGCAATCCGTTAGGCAAAGTGAGCGGTCGCAGACTCATCGCGCCGTAGGTCACGATGGTCGCTTCCGGTGCGACGATCTTCGCGAGGCGGAGCGCGCTCTCTCCGCCCACTGCATTCAGGGCCAGCCGAATCGGCGCGCCGGCCGTCGCGCCGGCCGCGGCCGCGCGCAAGTTGTCGTCGTCGAGCAGCACCACATCGCCGCCTTCCGCGCGCAGTTCCTCGATCAGCTCCGTTCGCCGCACGACGTTAATCGTTCGATAACCCAGTTCGCGCGCGAGGTGGATGACGGCCCGGCCGGCGGCGGAGTTGGCCGCGTTTTGAATCACCCAATCGCCCGGCTGCAGTGCGACGAAGTCATGCAACATCCGCCAGGCGGTGAGCGGATTGATTTTCAACATCGCCGCCTGTGCCGGCTCGATCTCGTCAGGCACAGCGACCAGCTTTTCCGCGGCCACGACGCAGGCTTCCCGCCAGGTGCCGAGGTTGTGTGGGAGGATCACGCGAGTGCCAACCGCAAGATCCCGGACGCGTGCGCCGATCTCGACCACCACGCCCGCACCTTCCATTCCGGGCGTGGCCGGCAGTTCCGGGCGGATCGGATATTTGCCCTCGATCGCGTTCAGGTCTGCGGGATTGATCGGGGCGGCCAGCATCCGGACGAGCGCCTCATCGGGTGCGGGTTGCGGGAGCGGCTGTTCCTCCAAACGCAAAACCTCTTCCGGTTTTCCGTGCGCGTGGTAAACGATCGCCTTTATACTCCCGCTCATTCGATGGCCCAGCATCCTACCGCGAACACTCCGGCCGGCAATCTCCGATCGGGCGCCCGCCTCGCCCTTCTCGGGCTGGTCGCAAACTTCGTCCTCGCGGGCGTGAAAATTACCGCCGGGTTCCTCGGCAACTCCTTTGTCCTGATCGCCGACGGGATCGAGTCGGGGCTCGACGTCGCGGGTTCAGCGATCATCTGGGGCGGGTTGAAGGTGGCCGCGCTTCCGCCTGATGCGACCCATCCCTACGGTCACGGCAAGGCCGAACCAGTCGCGGCCGTCATCGTGTCGTTAGGCGTGATCGCCGCCGCTTTCGGCCTCGCTGTGCAAAGCGCGCAGGCGATTTTTCAACCGCATCACGCGCCCCGACCATTCACGCTCGCCGTCCTCATCGTGGTCGTGATCGTGAAGGAATGCCTCTACCGCGCGGTCATTCGAATCGGCCGGAATGTCGAGAGCACCGCGGTCCAAACCGACGCCTGGCATCATCGGACCGACGCGCTCACTTCGGTCGCGGCTTTCATTGGCATCTCCATCGCGCTGCTCGGCGGGCCGGCCTGGCAGAGTGCCGACGCGTGGGCGGCGCTTTTCGCCTGTGCCTTGATCGGAGCCAACGGCTATCGGCTGCTCAATCCCGCGCTGCACGAAATCATGGATACCGCTCCGCGGGGCGGGATCGTGTCCGCGATTCGAGCTGCGGCGGCATCGGTTCACGGCGTGCGGCACGTCGAGAAGTGTCTGGTCCGGAAGATGGGGCTGGAGTTTTACGTCGATCTCCATGTCGGAGTGGATGAAACCATCTCCGTCCGCGCCGGCCATTCTATTGCGCACGAGGTAAAGGACGCGATTCGCCGGACCGATTCCCGAATCGCCGACGTCCTCGTGCATGTCGAGCCGGCGGGTCCGGCGCGCTAAAGGGTGGCGATCAGCTGGTAAAGCGCGGCGCCCAGATTCTCGCGGGCGGTGGCGATCTGGCGCGCGAAACGGATCAGCCTAACGAGATGGAACGGATGACGGAAAAAATGCGTGGCGACCTTTGTTCCGTCGGTCCTTTGCCGCTCGAGATCGAAGAGCACGGCCGGCGGAGCAGGAAATGGCGCCGCCGCCGTGTCACTGATCACGCGCAGGGAAAGCATGGGCAGCTTTCTTTCGGCGCAAGCGCGGGCGATCCATTGTGTCTCCATGTCGACCGCCGCGGCGTTGTGCTCCTGCGCCAGGCGCTGGCGCTCCCCGGCGCTTTCGACCACCCGATCGGCGGTCACGAGCCGGGCGACCTGGCCGACAAGAAGAGCGCGGGCCTGGGCGACCAACTGCGGATCCGAGAAGTTTTCCGCGAGGAGAAGATCTCCCACGCCTAACGAGGGGTCGATCCCGCCGGCGAAGCCGCTACTGATCAAAAGGTCAAAGGGTTTGCCGTCGAGCAACGGGCCGAGACGTGAGCGGCAGCTCTTTTCCCCGACCCCAGTGTGCAAGACAGCGACCTCATGTCCTTGATGACTGAGGAGGCGCCGGAAGTCGCTGCTTTCGCTCGGGAGCGCAAAGGTAACCGCGATCATGGGCGCCTCGTTCAGGGCGGGCTGGAGAGGACGACTTCGAGCCGAACGGACTCGTTAGGTAAAGGCGCCGGGCTTGCGGCGAGGGGAGCGGGGGGAGGAGCCCCCAGTGCCGCGAGCACTTTCCAGAAGGCTGGTTCCGCGGCTGCGGGGACAATGACGAGAACGCTCCCGCCGCTGTCGTTAGGCAAACCCCTGGTTCCGGAACCGCCGGCTTTGGTCGCGGCGTCGATGATCGTTTTTGCCACCTCGTCCCGCTTCTCCCGCGACGTGGTCAGCGCGACCCGTTCCATCCCGATATTTGGCGGCGGGAACGCGGCGACCGCCGATTTCTCAACCGAGCTTTGCAATTGCTGACGAAGCGCTTCTGCGCGCGCCTTCTGCAGCTCCCGAGGCGGCTGGTTCGCGCGAAAAATGTAGACCAAGCCGAGCGCGACGTTCATCGCCACGAGCACGGCGAAAGCCGCGGCGAGTTGTCGACCGCGCGAACCGGCGCGCGTGGTGGCGGCCGATTCGTCGAAGGGTCTCTGCATGCTTCGATGAATCTGCCGCGCACTAACGAATTGGCGTTGCAGCTCCGGGTCGGCAATGAGCGCCCGTTCGAGGCGTTCCTTCTCCGCCGGCGGCAACTTTCCTTCCAGGTAATCGAAGAATTTTTCGGGAGTCATGGCGATTCGGAATTACTCGACCGCGGATTACGCGGATTTCTCGGATAAAGAATCATGCATGCAGATCGGGCCGGGCGGAATTTTCGCGGAGCGATTGATTGACGACCCGCTTCCAGCTCAGACTCGCGTTTTTGAAATTTAGCAAGAGGGCCAGTTTCAGGCCGGTGATCTTGAGGTAGCCGAGCATCTGCGCGATATGCGTGTCGGTGAAGATCGACACCACCTTTGGATCGACGATCACCAGATCGTCAACAATCAAGTCGGGGACCAAGTTCCCGATTAACTCGCCGCGGTAAGAAACTGGAAAGGCAGGTTGCACGGTTGCGGTGCGACCACACCTTCGTAGCTCGATGATCATCGCGCGCTCGTAAAGCTTCTCATCGAGTCCGGGCTTCAGTTCGTTCAAGACCTCCATCGCGCTGCCAATAATGGCCCGGCTCAACTCTTCGTGGATCATCTTTTCCATCCGTGAAATCCGATTAATCCGCGGTAAAAAATCCTCTCTTTGATTGCTTCGAGG
>DATMNS010000024.1:0-5327 GCA_035568735.1 Chthoniobacterales bacterium
GCGCATCCGTGGCTCGCACCACGAGAAATTTTGGAAATCGCGACCGTCAACGGCGCGCGCGCGCTCCATCAAGAGGAGACACTGGGCAAAATCCGCGCCGGCGCTCAGGCCGATCTGATCGCGCTGCCGATTGATAACAACCGCGGCGACATCTTCGAAAAGATTGTCGCCTGGAGCGACCCGGTCTCATGGCTGCTCGTCGCCGGTCGCGCCCCGAGCGATAATCTGTAGCCGGCGGCGCTGATTCTTTCCTCCGCGGTTTGCAATTTTCGCGAAGGACAAAACTGCGATTCGCCAGCCGGCCACGGCCGACCGGGGGGGCGCCCCGGTTACGGCAAGCCATCCTTTGCGATTCTCATCTTTGACTTTCCTTTTCTCATCCGTGCGATATTCTCCGCCCTGAGAATATGGCTAAGATCATCATCATAGACGACGAACCGGCGATGGTGGAGGTGATTGTGACGCTCTGCCGCGACAAGGGGCATCAGGTTTTCCCGTTTAGTTCCGCCGCCAAGGCGGTCGAGCAGATGGCCACGATCGAGCCGCAGATCGTCATCACCGACGTGAAGATGGAGACGATCAGCGGGTTCGACGTGCTGCGCCATGTGAAAGAGCATCACAAGCAGACGCTCGTGATCCTGATCACCGCTTACGCCTCGGTCGATACCGCGATCGAGGCGATGAAGATGGGCGCGCACGGCTACGTGCCGAAGCCGTTCAAGATCGACGAATTGCAGATGACGGTGCAACGCGCGCTCGAGTTTCAAGCGGCCCGACAGGAAAACACGTATCTGCGGAGGGAGCTCAAGAATAAATACAATTTTGAGAACATCATCGGCTCGAGCCGCAAAATGCAGAACGTTTACACCTTGATCAGCAAGGTGGCCGACACCGACAGCACGGTCTTGATTCAGGGCGAGAGCGGCACGGGCAAGGAGCTGGTCGCGCGCGGGTTGCATTTCAACAGCAACCGGCAGCAGCATCCGTTCGTCGCGATCAATTGCAGCGCACTTCCCGAGAACCTGCTCGAGTCAGAATTGTTCGGCCACAAGAAAGGCTCGTTCACTGGCGCGGTGACGGACAAGCGCGGGCTTTTCGAGGAAGCAAACCTCGGGACGATTTTTCTCGATGAGGTGAACTCGATGGCGACTTCGCTTCAGACGAAATTGCTCCGCGTTCTACAGGAGCGCGAGGTGCGGCGCGTAGGCGACAACCGGAGCGTGCCGGTCAACGTGCGCGTAGTCGGCGCGACCAACGAACCGCTCCAGCCGAAAATCCGCGATGGTTCTTTCCGGGAAGATCTTTATTATCGCCTGGCGGTCATTCCGGTCGAGATCCCGGCGTTGCGGGAGCGGCTCGAGGACGTGCCGCTGCTGGTCAATCATTTCCTGCAAAAACAGGCGAACCAGACAGGCGGCGAGCCGAAGAAGATCGACCCGAAGGCGGTCGATTTGCTCTGCCGCTATGATTACCCCGGCAACGTGCGCGAGCTGGAGAATGCGATCGAGCGGGCGTGCGCCTTGTGCGAAAACGACTTGATCGTGCCCGACGATCTGCCCCCGCAGATTGTCGAGTTTGCGAGCGAGGAGAAGGCGAAGAAGGCGCGCGCGACGTTACCCGTCGGCAAATCGCTCGACGAATTCATCCAGGAACAAGAACGCGAGTATATCGAAGCGACGCTCGCCAGGTTTAAAGGCGCGCGCGAAAAAGCGGCCAATGTCCTCGGCATCAGCATGGCGACGCTCTACCGCAAACTCGAGGTCAAGGGGAAAAAGTAGCGGCCGACTTCGCCGACTTTTTCCTCCCCTTCAATCCCCTGCTTGAGCGGCTCGGTCGGAATGACGAAGCCCCGAATGACGAATGTCGAAAACAATGACCAAATGACGAATGATCAAAGGGGGCCGCTCCGAGTTTCATCATTCGTCATTGGGCATTGATTCGTCATTCGGAATTCGTCATTCCCTCCCGCGGTCGCCGCGACACTTGCGTGCCTCCCATCCGATAGGATAAACACGTCCGCAGTTCATGACTCCGATTAAAGTTTGGCTCGGCTTTCCCTATCCACTTGGCGCTACCTGGCTCGGGAACGGCGTCAACTTCGCTCTCTTTTCCGAGACCGCGGCCTCGGTCGATCTTTGCCTCTTCGATTCCCCCGAGGCGCGCCAGGAAAACATGCGCATCCCGATGACCGAACACACCGACCAGGTCTGGCACATCTTCCTGCCCGACGCGCGGCCCGGTCAGCTTTACGGCTATCGCGTTACCGGACCGTACGAACCGGAACGCGGGTTGCGTTTCAACAGCGCCAAGCTGCTTATCGATCCCTACGCGAAAGCGATCGCCGGCCAGGTCGATTGGTCGGACGAGATGTCGGGCTATGTCGTCGGCAATCCCGGGGAAGACTTGACGCCCGACTTCCGCGACGACGCCTGGGGCATCCCGAAGTCCGTCGTAATCGAGAACACATGTGACTGGGGCGACGACAGGGCACCGCGCACGCCGCTGCACAGCTCGATCATTTACGAGCTGCACACTAGGGGGTTCACGCAGCTTAACGAGAAGGTGCCGGAGGAAATTCGCGGGACCTATGCTGGTGTCGGGAGCGCGGCCTCGATTGAATACCTGAAGGAGCTTGGCGTGACCGCGGTCGAGCTCCTGCCGGTTCACGCCTACATCAACGACCAGGCGCTGGTCGATCGCGGCCTAACGAACTATTGGGGCTACAACTCGATCGGGTTCTTTGCCCCGGAATGCAAGTATTCCTCGAGCGGGGTGACCGGCGGCCAGGTGACCGAATTCAAAGCCATGGTGCGCAACCTCCACGCCGCCGGCCTCGAGGTGATCCTCGACGTCGTTTACAATCACACCGCGGAGGGCAATCACCTCGGCCCGACGCTCAGTTTCCGCGGGATCGACAACCCGGCCTATTACCGCCTCACGCCGGAAGACCCGCGCTTCTACAAGGATTTCACCGGCACGGGCAACACCTTCAATCTTCTCCACCCGCGCACCCTCCAGTTGGTGATGGACAGTCTGCGCTACTGGGTCAACGACATGCATGTCGACGGTTTCCGTTTCGATCTCGCCTCCACCCTCGCGCGCGACGCGAATGGCGTGAACAAGTTGCACGCCTTTTTTGAAATCATTCACCAGGACCCGGTCATCTCGCAGGTGAAGTTGATCGCCGAGCCGTGGGACGTGGGCGAAGGCGGCTACCAAGTCGGCAATTTCCCGATCCTTTGGGCGGAATGGAACGGCAAATACCGCGACACGGTGCGCAGCTTCTGGAAAGGCGACGAGGGCAAGACCGGTGAGCTCGCCTACCGCCTGGCAGGAAGTCCGGATCTCTATCAGCACAATGGCCGGCGCCCTTACGCGAGCATTAATTTTATCACCGCGCACGACGGATTTACGCTCAACGATCTCGTCAGCTACAACGACAAGCACAACGAAGCGAACGGCGAAGAAAATCGCGACGGCGACAACAACAATCAATCGTGGAATTGCGGCGTGGAAGGCCCGACCAACGATCCCAAGATCAAACAGCTCCGGTTGCAACAGCGGCGCAATTTCCTCACCACCCTGCTTCTTTCCCAGGGCGTGCCGATGCTGACCGCGGGGGACGAATGGGCGCGCACGCAAAAGGGCAACAACAACGCCTATTGCCAGGATAACGAAATCAGCTGGCTGAACTGGAACCTCGACGACGAGCAGAAGGCGCTGCTCGAGTTCACCAAGGGACTGATTCGGCTGCGGCGCGAGCATCCGGTTTTTCGGCGCCCGAAATTTTTCCAGGGCCGACGGATTCGCGGCTCGGAGATTCGCGATGTGATGTGGTTCAACCCCGGCGGTGCCGAGATGACCGAAGAGGAATGGAATTCACCCTCTGTCCGCTGCCTCGGGATGCTTCTGAGCGGCGACACGATCGACGTCCAGAATTTCGAGGGCGAGCCGATCCGCGATAACACTTTCCTCCTGTTGATCAACGCGCATCACGAGCCGTTGCAGTTCGATTTGCCCGGCCAGAAACGCGTCACCTGGCAACTCCTGCTCGACACCGCCTCGGCCGATGGATTTTGCCAAGAGCCCCGTCATTGCCTTTCCGGTGACGAGCTGGAGATCAAGGAGCGCGCCAGCATGTTGCTCAAGCTCACGACTCGCTCGACCACAAGGGCGCTGCACGAGTCGTGGAAAAAGCGGCAGTTCGAATTACCGCACGATGGCGAAGCCCCGAAAGAAGCGGCGACGCCCGAGCCCAAAGAAGATCCGGCGCGAGCCGAAGAGTGAGCGCGAAAAGCGCGCGGTGTGCGATCTTCTTTTGCCATGACACCGACATCACTTATCGTTGTCGCCGATCGCGGCGGCGTCAAAGCATACCGGGTCAACGAGACGCCGAGTCGCGGCGCCAGCTTGCAGTTGGTGCAGGCGTTTGACCTCACCGATTCCCACGGGCGTTACGACGACAAACTCACCGACCAGGCCGGCCGTTTCCCGGTGAGCGACGGCCACAGCCGCCACGCCAACTCGATCGCGGAACGCACCGCGCTCGAAACCGAGAACGAGCGGCGCATTTGCAAACAACTCGCCGAACACATCGCCGAGGTGGTGAAACGCGAGACCGCCGCCGGCTGGTCGTTTGCCGCGCCGGCCTCGATTCACGCCACGATTGCGGAGTTGCTGCCGGCGCCGATCCGCGACCGCGTCGTCGAGTACGTGAAATCCGATCTCTTGAAAATCGAGTCGTCGAAGTTGGCGCAGCACTTTCGCTCGCTTCAATCACTCTGATTGTTACAGTAGGTTGGGCGATGCAATTACCCGTTGAAGTTTCATACCGGGGGGTCGAGAAATCCGATCAGCTCGACGAACTCATCCGCAACAAGGCGGCGCGCCTCGATCGCTTTTGCGATCACATCAGCCGGTGCGACGTCGTGATCGAGCACCCGAATCGCGCCCAGCATTCGGGCAATCCGTTCCGGGTGCGGATCGACGTGACCGTTCCGCCCGGTCACGAGCTGGTCGCGGATGAGAAACAGGCCGAGCACGAGATGCACGAGCCGCTGAGCAAGGTGATCAACGACGCTTTCAAAACGATGGAGCGCCAGCTCAAGGCGCTCGTCGAGAAGCAGCGCCGGGAGTAAGAGCGATTTGGGGACTGCGCAACGCCCAACGTCCAACATTTAGCGTTCAACGAAGAGGCGGGCCGTTGCCCTTGCCGTCTCCGTAGCTGGCTGTAGCCGCCGCCCTGTGGGCGGCGCGGCCATGGGCCAGGTCGGCTTGCTGAACATTCCAGCCTCTCTCCCGCGCTTCGCGCAGCGAAGCGGCTACAT
>DATMNS010000025.1:0-10550 GCA_035568735.1 Chthoniobacterales bacterium
TGCCGATGCCCATTTCAATCTGGCGGTCGTCTATTCCACCTCCCAACCACCGGCGAAGGAATTGGCGCGGCGCCATTACGAAAAGGCGCTCGCTCTCGGCGCGGCGCCCGACCCGACGCTCGACAAACTCCTGCGCTGAGCACGGCCTTCCTCACCGAGGAATGGCGGCATCTCGTGATGCTCAATTACGCGGTCGAGCATAAATTGCTCGACCCACGCGTTCCGCGCGGCCTGGAACTCGATCGCTTCCACTCGGTCGCTTACCTCAGTGTTGTTGGTTTTCTTTTCCTGAAGGCGCGCGTCCTCGGAATCTCCTTCCCGTTTCACCGCGACTTTGAGGAAGTAAATCTGCGCTTTTACGTTCGCCATTGGGGGCCGGAGGGCTGGCGGCGCGGCGTCGTCTTCGTGCGGGAGATTGTCCCCCGTCGGGCGATCGCCACCCTCGCGCGGCGCTTGTATGGCGAACCGTATTCCGCCTTCCCGATGATGCACGCGATCGAGCGCGACGGGCTCGAGTTGCGTTGCCGTTATGCATGGCAGCGAAATGGGCGGCGTGAATTTGTTTCCGCCTCCGCGTCCGGCGCGGCGGAACCAATCGCCTCCGGATCGCTGGAGGAATTCATCACCGAACATTACTGGGGCTACACGGCACGCGGCGAACACTGCACGCAGTATCAGGTCGAACATCCGCGCTGGCGAGTTTGGCGCGCGACCGCGGCGCGATTCGAGGCCGATGTCGCCAGCCTCTACGGCCCGGAATTTGTCGCGCCGCTTTCGGCGCCGCCCGCCTCGGCCTTCATCGCCGACGGTTCGCCCGTCGTGGTGCGACGCGGCAGTCCACTCGCCTCAGCCGCCGTGGCCACCGAGTAACTCGCGCAGGACAAATGGAAGGATGCCACCGTGGCGATAATAATCGATCTCGATCGGGGTATCGATCCGTAGCTTCACCGGCACGGCCTGCTCTTGACCATCGGCCCGCGTGATTTCGAGGGTGAGATTCTGCCCGGGCTGAATCGACTCCGAAAGGCCGGTTACACTGTAGACCTCCGAGCCGTTCAGGCCTAACGACTGCGCATTGGTTCCTTCCGCAAACTGCAATGGGAGCACGCCCATCCCGACCAGGTTGGAGCGGTGAATGCGTTCGTAGCTCGCCGCCACGACGGCTTTCACGCCTAACAATCGCGTGCCTTTCGCCGCCCAGTCGCGACTCGAGCCGGTGCCATACTCCTGTCCAGCGAGAATGATGAGCGGGGTTTTTGCTTCCGCGTATTTCAGCGCCGCGTCGAAGATCGACATTTGCTCGCCGGTCGCCGCCTGCCCGTGGCCGAAAAACTTCGTCACGCCGCCTTCCACGCCCGGCACCATCAGGTTTTTTATCCGCACGTTCGCAAACGTGCCCCGGGTCATGACGAGGTCGTTGCCGCGGCGACTGCCGTAGCTGTTAAAATCCTCCGGTTTGATGCCGCGTGAGACCAGGTATTGCCCGGCCGGCGAACTCGCCTTGATCGCGCCCGCCGGCGAGATGTGATCGGTCGTGACCGAATCGCCGAAGATGCCCAGCGGCCGCGCGCCGCGGATGTCCTCGATCCGTCCGGGCGCCATCGAGAAATCGGCGAAAAATGGCGGGTCGTGAATGTAGTCGCTCTCTTCGTCCCACTGGTAAACCTCGCCGGTGCTGGAGGAAATTTCGTTCCACTTCGGATTCTGGCCGGCGAAGTCGCGGTAGAGTTTGCGGAATATTTCGGGAGTGAGCGCGGACTGCATCACGGCGCGGATTTCGCCTAAAGACGGCCAGAGATCCTTCAGAAAGACCGCGCGACCCTCTTTGTCCTTTCCGAGCGGATCCTTGGCGAGGTCGAGATCAACCCGGCCCGCGAGCGCGAAGGCCACGACCAGGGGCGGCGACATGAGAAAATTGGCCTTGATGTTCTGGTGGACGCGCGCTTCGAAATTGCGATTGCCGGAAAGGACGGAGGCGGCCACCAGATCGAATTCGTTGATCGCCTGCTCGATCTTCGGATGGAGCGGGCCGGAGTTGCCGATGCAGGTGGTGCAGCCATAGCCGACGATATTGAAGCCGAGCTGGTCGAGATATTCTTGCAGCCCGGTCTTGTGCAGGTAGTCGGAGACGACGCGCGACCCGGGCGCGAGCGAAGTCTTGACCGAGGGATCGATCGTTAGGCCGCGTTCCACCGCTTTTTTGGCGAGCAGGCCGGCGGCGAGCATCACGCTCGGGTTGCTCGTGTTCGTGCAGCTGGTGATCGCGGCGATGAGCACGCTGCCATGGCCGATGCAGCTTTGCCCCTGGGCAAAAACTTCGCCATCCTCGGCCTCGATCGCGCTCCCCTTGTCCGGTGTCGGACGGTTCGAAACCATTTCAATCTTGTTGCGTTCGTCGCCCGGCTCGATGCCTTGATCCGGCCGATCGGTGGAAGGCATTTCCTCGGTCTTGGGAGGCCCGCCGTTGAGACTGACGAGATGCCGCCGGCCAAGCTCGGCGCCGGCTTTTCCGTAGCCGCCGTCCTTCACCGGTTTCTCGAGCAACGAACGAAAAGCGCTGCCGAGTTCCGGCAGGTTAATCCGATCCTGCGGCCGCTTCGGGCCGGCAACGCTGGGCTGCACATCACCCAGGTCGAGCTCGAGATCGACGCTGTAATCGATCTCGCCTTGGCGCGGCATGCCGAACATTTTCTGCGCGCGGAAATACGCTTCGAAAGCGCGGCATTGCTCGTCTGTCCGGCCCGTCGCGCGCAGGTAATTCACCGACTCGGCATCGACCGGGAAATAACCCATCGTCGCGCCGTATTCCGGTGACATGTTGCCGACCGTCGCCCGATCGGGCAACGGCAACGAGGCGGCGCCCTCGCCGTAAAATTCGACAAATTTCCCCACCACCTTTTGCGCGCGGAGCATCTGGGTGATGTGGAGCGCGAGATCCGTCGCGGTGACGCCCTCGCGAAGCGAACCACCGATGTGCACCCCGACAACTTCCGGCGTCAGAAAATAAACCGGCTGCCCCAGCATGCCGGCTTCGGCTTCGATTCCCCCGACGCCCCAACCGACGACGCCGAGGCCATTGATCATGGTCGTGTGTGAGTCAGTCCCGACCAGCGTGTCGGGATAGTAAACGTCGCCGCTCTGCAACACCCCCTTCGCGAGATATTCGAGATTGACCTGGTGCACGATGCCGATGCCCGGCGGCACGAGACCGAAAGTCTTGAAAGCTTGCTGGCCCCACTTGAGAAATTCGTAACGCTCGCGGTTGCGCTTGAATTCCATCTCCATGTTCAACCGCAACGCGGCGGCCGAGCCGGCAAAATCAACCTGCACAGAGTGATCGACCACGAGATCGACCGGGACGAGCGGCTCGATGATTTTGGGATCGCCGCCGAGGCGTCGCACCGCGCTACGCATCGCGGCGAGATCGACCACCAGCGGCACGCCGGTGAAGTCCTGGAGAACGATCCGCGCGACCACGAACGGAATTTCCTCGTTCGCCGGCGCCTTCGGGTTCCAGTTGGCCAGCGTCTCGACAT
Source organism: Chthoniobacterales bacterium (assembly GCA_035568735.1). GTDB lineage: Bacteria > Verrucomicrobiota > Verrucomicrobiia > Chthoniobacterales > UBA10450 > Palsa-1392. Next base: position 3,537 of record DATMNS010000025.1, read on the forward strand.
CTTTGCGGCCGACCTTCTGGCCGTCGCAATTCCGGAGCACCGATTCGAGAACAATTCGAATGCTGACCGGAAGGCGGGAGATGGGACCGACGCCCCGTTCCTCGAGCGCGGGGAGCGAATGGAAAAACGCCGCGCGCCCGTGACCGGCGTCGAACTTTTGCAAGGTATCGAACTCGTTAGGCATGATTATTTCCTATTCCGTCGCGGGAGCTTTTGGGTTGCATCACGGGATCCCTCAACTTCACCTGGGATGACGGTGGCGGCCGTCACTTTAGCTCGGCCAGTCTGGCCTTGATCTTGTCGAAGTCCGGCAACTCGCGCGCATCCTCGTGCACCTCGGCATATTGGATGACGCCAGCGCGGTCGATGAGGAAGGCGGAGCGCTTCGCGACGCCCGCAAAGCCGAGATGCAATTGGGGGAGGAACGATTCGTACGCGACCCCGTAGCTGTGCGCCACCTTGTGTTCGTAGTCGCTCAGGAGCGTGACGTTGATCCCTTCCTTTTGCGCCCAGGCTTCCTGGGCAAAGGGGTTGTCGCCGCTGATGCCATAGACCTCGCAATGGAGATCGCCATACTCGCGCAAGCCGTTGCCGACACCGCACATCTCAGTCGTGCAGGTGCCGGTAAAGGCCATCGGAAAGAAGAGCAAAAGCGTGTTCTTGACACCGAAGTTTTCGCTCAACCGAACCGGGCGCGGCCCGTCCGCGTTCTTGGTGGGGAGAGTGAAATCTGGTGCTTTGGTTCCAACTGCGAGTGCCATAATGAATGCTCCGGTGAGGTTGCGCGGGAGACAACCAGTATAGAAACAGGCAAGGCGGGGTCAAAAGATTTGCGGGCCCCCCGCCGAATGGAAGCCGGACTCCGATCAGGCTGGGGCTGTCCCCGTCGTTAGGCGGAGCCGTCGGAGTGAGGCGCGGCGGCGGTGGAAACGCGCTTGCGTTTGGAATCCGCTTTGCGAATCGCGCCCGACGTGGCCACCGGAGGACTCGTCGGCGGGGGAGCAGCGGCGGTGAAAATTGCTTTGCCGGGGGGAGTCTTCGACTTCGGCAGCTTCGGGAGCGAATCGGGAATGATCCTGACGAGCGCGCCGATTTGGACCTGAGCGTAAACGTCGGCGACGTCCTTGGAGGACATTCGGACGCAGCCGTAACTGGCGGGTTTGCCGATGATCTTCTCCTCGGGTGTGCCGTGGATGTAGATGCAACGGTTAAAGGCGTTGGCGTTCGACGGTTCGAGGCCGCGCAGCCAGATGATGCGGGTGACGATCGGATCACGGCCGGGAGCGTTGGGCGGGAGAATTTCACCCGTGAAACGGCGTTTGTGGAAAACCGCTCCCGTGGGAGCGTGGTCGCCGATTTTTTCCGCCACTTGCAACCAGCCTAACGGCGTCGCCATGCTCCCCCAACGGTCGCCGAGGCCGAACTTTGAAGTGGAGACCGGATAAACCGCGACTCGCTCGCCATTTTCGACCACCATCAATTTTTGATCGCGCACGCTGATAATGACGCGCGGCGGAATGGTGGTGCCGGTGCCGGCAAACAAATCAGCGACTGCCGAGGCGAGAAAAATACAGGTGAGAAAGCGGCGGCGGCGAAGCATCGGCGTCCTAATTAACGAGCAGAGGGCACCATGTCACGCCGGAAATGCAATTTCCCGCGCACTCGGGAAATTAAAGCGAGGCCACCACTGGGCAAGCGAGGAGAGAGCAACGTAGAGAAATCCGCCCTGAAACATAACGAGAAAAGGAAGGGTAAAATACTGTTCGTGGGTCACCGCATACCAGACAAAGTAGCTAAAGTAAATCGCAAATCCGATTTCGACGACCGGGAGAAGCGATTTGAGCGGCATGTAACGGCACGATCGCCAGCTCTGTGATTTGGTTTCGATCCCGTATTTCGGGGTGCGCTTGAATTCCGAAGGGTGATTGAAGACGGCTTCGAGCACGGCGCGGGCGTTGTTGATCGAAAGGCCGACTCCGAGAGCGATCAGCGCCGGGAGCAGAAGCATTTCCTTCATCCAGGTGCGCGGGTGGAGTTCGCGCTGCGCGCAGATGTAGAAGACCGCCACCGAGACCGACGCGGTGAGGAAAATCGGGAGGTCGATCAGCAACATGCGCAGCCAGCCCGACTGCGGTCCGCCGGTGGAGGGATGCAGGAGCACACAAAGGCAGGCAAGGAGGAGGTAGGCAAAATTTGAGGTGAGATGGCCGGTCGCCTCGATCTTGATCGGCAGGGGCAGGCCGCTGCGCCAGATGCGGGGCAGTAATTTCTTGCAGGTCTGGATCGAGCCTTTCGTCCAGCGATGCTGTTGTGATTTGAAGCCGTTCATGTCGACGGGCAATTCTGCCGGCGTCACGACATCGGTCAGGAAAACGAACTTCCAGCCTTCGAGCTGCGCTCGATAGCTGAGATCGAGATCCTCGGTCAGCGTGTCATGTTGCCAGCCGCCCGAATCCACAATGCAGGATTTGCGCCAGAGACCGGCGGTCCCGTTGAAATTAAAGAAACGCCCGCTCCGGCTGCGCGCGACCTGCTCGAGAAGCAGATGGCCATCGAGAAACATCGCCTGCACGCGGGTGAGGAGCGAATAGCCGCGGTTGATGTGCCCCCAACGCGTTTGAATCATTCCCACTTTCGGATCGGTGAAAAAATGGACAGTGGCTTTGAGCAACTCGGGTTGCGGAACAAAATCGGCGTCGAGGATGCAGACAAACTCGCCGCGCGCGGTGGCGAGCCCAGCTTCGAGCGCCCCGGCTTTGTAGCCGACGCGGTTGGTGCGGTGGACCAACTCGACGTCGAAGCCGCGCGCGGCCAGTCGCCGGACGCATGCGGCCGTGAGTTCCCGGGTCTCATCGGTGGAATCATCGAGCACCTGGATCTGTAAGCGCTCACGGGGATAATCGAGTTCACTGACCGACCTGAGCAGACGCTCGACGACGTAGATTTCGTTGAAAAGCGGCAACTGGACAGTGATGACCGGGAGCTGCTGAAAATGGGCGAGCGGCCGCGGAGCCCGCTTCCGGTTTTTCAGAAAAAGATAGACGATGAAATACCGATGCAGGCCGTAGCCCGAGAGGCCGATCAGGACACTCAGGTAACAGAACGCCCAGATTACATCCACAACGCTTCCTCCCATAACAATGCTAACAGTGCCGCACTGGTCAAGGCGCACAGAGGCGACATGATGCCGCTTCCGCGGGATGCGTCAAATCAAATCTCGGGTGGCGCGGCGGTGCAATCAGGCGCCTGGCGAAGCGTCCGCCCAAGGCAATTCGCCTGTAGAGGCGAGCGCTTTGCCCGTTCCGTGCGAATTGAGTTCACAGGCAAACGCCCAAAAATCGCGAGCCCCGGCGAGCTACCTGCCTCCGGTTCGACGTCAAAATGACATCACAACCGGTTGCGTCGCGGAGGAAGAAGCCGAAAACTGACCAGGCACCCCGACCGAAATCGTGCAAGAGCAAGCTAAACTGCGCAGCCGGCCTCGCGGCCGTTTCGAGCGTCTCAACATCGTCATCTATATCCTGTTCGCCGGCTGGGTGCCGTCGATCCTGATGCTGGTGGTCTCCTATACGATCCTCACCCGGACGCTCGAATCAAAAATCCAGCGCGACCGCCAGACTTTCGTCCAACTGATAGCGCACCTCGTGGGGGACGACATTGGCCGGAGCGGCGCGATCGTCGATTATTATCAAACATTCCCTCCCGTCGCGAAGATTTTTGCGGCCCGTTATCCAGACCTGGCGGCCAAGAGCTGGCTGCAGGAAACCTATTTCTCTCACCCTCGCATCGACGGGATGTTCATCACCACGGCAGATGGCCGCCTCATCGCCTCGTTGCCCGATGATCCGGCGATGACTCTGACCAACCAGATTTCGCAATCCTGGCTGGCCGCCGCCGGCACGGCCAAAAGCTTTTACGTCTCGCCGGTCCACCCGCGGACGTCGGATAACCGCGCCGCGACCGATCTCGTTAGTCCGATCAAGGCGCCCGACGGTTCGAGGATCGGCTTCATCGGCGTCTCGGTCCTGGTCGAGCGGATCGGACGGCGCTTGTCGACGATCGATCTCGCCGACCAGGCGCGCTGTCAGATTGTCGATCAGAATGGTCACGAGCTTTTCAGCAATGATTTCAAAGCGAATTCCGGCCCGGCGTCTCCCGCGACCAGGACTTTGATCAACGATATTCGCGCCCTCAAGACCGGACACATCGAGCGAGAGGGCAATCTCTATTCATTCGCGCCGGTCGAGTCGACGGGTTGGACCACGGTGGTCGAACAGCCACGCGCGGTCGCCTACCAACCGGTGCGCGATCTACTCGAGAGAATGACCGTGCTGGCGACCTGGCTGATCGTTGGGACGGGCATTATTGCCTGGTTGACTGGAAAATCGTACCGACGCCAAAGGGAAGCGGCGGCGCGGATCGAACGGGAAGTCATCTTCAACGACAAGATCCTGGCCAATATGCCAAGCGGAATCGCGCTCGTCGATCCGACGACGCGGAAGTTTCTCCAGGCGAACGAAGCCTTCGGGCAAATGGCGCGACGGTTCGGAAATTTGCCCCCGGAAAAGGAAATGAACGAAGCGACCTACCAGGAGGTAAACATCGCGCCGCCCGAGGCGATCGAGAAAGTTCTCTCGTTTGGGACGCCCTTCCAACTCGTCGAGCAGCCGGTCGTCGATCGCGCCGGCATAACGAACTTCGTCAATGTAAATCTGCTCCGCCTGCAGGATTCCAAACAGACAGTGCAAGGTGTGCTCTTCCTGGTCGAAGACAAGACGCGCGATGTGCGGCTGCGGCAGGAGTTGATCTCGGCGAACGCGGCCAAGGACCAGTTCCTTGCCTTGCTCTCGCACGAGCTGCGCAACCCGCTCTCGCCCGTGATCGCAATGGTGGGCGAGTTGGAGGCGCGCACGCCCGACGAGCCCGAGCTGCGTCAACCGCTCGCCGTCATCCGTCGCAACGTGGAACTGGAAGCGCGCTTGATCGACGACCTGCTCGACGTGACCCGGATCGCGAAAGGCAAGCTCCAACTTAGTTTCGAGGTCACTTCCATTCACGAAACGCTGGAACGCGCCTACGAAATCTGTCGCGAGGACATTCTGCAAAAGAAATTACGCTTTGAGTTCCGGCTCGGCGCCGAACACGAATACGTCAATGGCGATCCGGCCCGATTGCAGCAGGTTTTTTGGAACCTGATCAAGAATGGCGTGAAATTCACTCCCGCCGGCGGGCAAATTACCGTCGAAACCTCCAATCTCGACGACGACCACATCGCGATCCGTACAATCGACAATGGGATTGGCATCGACCACGGGAAGATCGAGAAGATTTTCAATGCCTTCGAACAGGGCCAAAGCTCCATCACGCGGAAATTCGGAGGACTCGGACTCGGACTCGCGATTTCCAAGGCAATGGTGCGAGCCCATGGCGGGACGATCTCCGTCGAGAGCGCCGGCCTGGGCAGGGGATCGATCTTCAGCGTCGTGCTCAACACCGTTCCGGCTCCGGCAGAAGCCGTCGTGCCAGCCGGCTCGCCTAACGGCGGCGAGGAAAAACCTCCGGCCCGCAAAGGCCACCTCCTCGTGGTCGATGATCATCACGACACCTGCGTGGGGATGAAGATGCTGCTGGAACGCCGCGGCTACCGAATTACCCTCGCCCACACGGCTGATCAGGCGATCGAAAAAGCGCAGCTCGAGAAGTTCGATTTGCTCATCAGCGACATCGGGTTGCCCGACCGCAGCGGCTACGAACTGATGCGAGAACTGCAGGCAAAAAATTCGCTGCGCGGCATCGCCTTGAGCGGTTTTGGAATGGAACATGACATCAACAAAGCGCACGCCGCCGGTTTCTCAGAGCACCTAACGAAACCGATTAATTTCGACCGGCTGGACGAAGTGATTCGCAGCTTGTTGGTCGAGTAGCGGAGGCGCCTTGAGCGTTACGCCTTCGGCAGGCGCGCGTCCACGAGCCCACAAATCACGTGGAGCAGAAATTTGTGCGCTTCCTGGATCCGCGCCGTCGACTCGCTGCGCACAAGAAGCTCGATTTCTGCCAGGCCCCTGGCCAGCCCGCCGTGCCGGCCGAGGAGCGCGACCGTCGTTAGGCCGCGCGTTTTTCCCTCTTCCAGCGCGCGCAGAATATTTCTGGAATTACCGCTGGTCGTTATCACAACCAGGATATCGCCCCGTTGCCCAAGTCCGACCACCTGCCGCGCGAAGACTTCTTCGTAGCCATAATCGTTGCCAATGGCGCTCATCAGGCTGCCACCCTGCGCGAGATTAAGCGCCGGATAGGGTCGCCGGTCGGTCACAAAACGGCAGCCAAACTCCGCCGAGAAATCCGCGCCATCCGCCGCGCTCCCGCCATTGCCGCAGACCAGTAACTTCCTTCCGCCGCAGAGACAATCGACCATCGCATCCGCCGCCCGTGCGATCGGTTGCGCCAGGTCTTGCAATGACTCGAAAGTGCTGCACGCGGCGCGAATCGCCTCCCGTAGATGATTGCTGATGTCTGCCATGTATCTTTGTCCTCTCCTTCGCAATTCGAGCAGTTTGGCTGCCGATACAACCTCGGCGCATGTGTTGCAACCGATATCGTGGCATCCCGTCGAGCGCAGAGGCAAGACGGTGAAAACCTGACCCAAATGTCAGTTTCGCTTGCGCTTTTGTTGATTATCTGTCCAAATGAACCGGACAATCCAGTCGAACGCCGCGAGGCGGTCGTTCGGCCGCCGAACGTCGTTCCGCTCAGGGGCAAGCGGAGTAGATACGCATTTGAATTACAGAGTTTGCTTTAAGACTCAGCCAGCGGCGGGTTTCGTGCTCGATGCGCCAAATCCGGGTATCGGAAGAATTTTGTATACAGAATTTCCAAAACTTCATAAGCTTTAGCAGAAATCAGCAACCTGCCTTCTTAAATTATGAGAGACTTTTCAATTGCCGATGAAACCCGACAGCAGCGCAACGGAACTGGGACGGTCGTTCCCGTGACGCTTTCGGTGGTCTTCCCGGC
>DATMNS010000026.1:0-2902 GCA_035568735.1 Chthoniobacterales bacterium
GTCAGCCGGAATTCCCTCTGGCCCAAGCATGAAAACTGCTTTGCAAGCAGGCATGCAAGCGACTCTCCCGCTCGGTCAAGCCACCACGATTTCATCCAAAGCCACCCGTCCACCGCCCGCACCGGCCGCCGCCCGAAATTACGCCGCCGTTGAGATCCACTCCTATCTGGCCGCGCGTGATTTGCTTTTTCGGGAAGCGGAAGAGAATCCGACCGATGACATTTTACGCCGCGCCATGGCGGCCAACGAGACGGTGGAGAATTGCCTCCGGCCCGCCCGAGCGCCCTACCAGGCGCAGTCGCTTCCCGAAGCCGAAGCCGCGCGCGAACGCCAGCACTGCAAGGCGGTCAAGCTGCGGATTGCCGAGCTCCGGGCCCGCGCCGGGATGCGTCGTCACGCCGCTTAATCACGTCGTTAGGCGACGAGCCGGGTGCGCCTGGCAACCGGCGTTTCGTTAGGCAACCGCTCCTTCATCCCGTCTGTTCCGAAGCCAGTTCAGGAGTCGCGGCCGCGCGCATCGGAACCAGCCGAAGGGCGGTCCCGTACTCGGGCGCGGTCTCCGCGGCGCCCGCTTCGTGATACTCGGCGTCGCCGTTCACCTGCCAGAGATCGTAGAGCTTTTCCTCGGCCAGGATGTTCTCGACGCAAAGCATCGCGGTCATCATCGCGTGATCCTGGTTGTTGTATTTGTGCATCCCGTTGCGTCCGACAAGATGCAGGTTCGGGTAATGCTGGTCGAGCTCGGTCCGGATCGTGGCCACATGCCGCGCATAATCGTCATCGTAGACCGGATAGGCTTTTTTTTGCCTAACGACGCAGCCATCGACCACGTCGCCCGGCCGGGCCAGCCCGATCTGCCCGAGCTCGCGTTTCGCCAGTTCGATCAACTCTTCATCGCCTGAATCCCACAGCCCGTCGTGCTCGAAGCAGAAATACTCGAGCCCATAGCAGGCCTTATCCGGCTCCGGCACCATCTCCGGCGACCACGAGCGGAAGTTTTGGATGCGACCGACCTTTACGCTCGGGTCGTGGATGTAAATCCAGTTGTCGGCGAAGGCGTCCTCCGCGCGCACGACCAGCATGACGGTGAGAAAGTCGCGATATTTCAAACTCTCGGCCGCTGCCCGGACCCGCTCCGGGACCGCGGGCGTGAGCCCGCGAATCAACTCCCGCATCGGGGCCGAGGAAATGACGTGGTCCGCCTCAAGCGTCTGCTCGCCTCCGCCGCGCGCGCGAAAATGCACCGTCCACTTTTCGGTCCGTTCGTCGTAGGCGCAGCCGGTCACCGTGCAACCCGGGAGGAGTTCGCCACCCCACGCCTGCATTTTCCGGGCGGCCGCTTCCCACATCATGCCGGGGCCTTTCCGCGGGTAACGGAAGGATTGGAGAAGCGTCTTGATGACTTTCGATTTGTCGCGCGGCTGGCGCGGCGGGAAAAGGGCGTTGCGGATCGCGCTGCCTAACGATAAGCCCTTGATCCGTTGCGCCGCCCAGTCGGCCGAGATTTCGCGGCAGTCCATCCCCCAGACTTTCTCGGTGTAGCTCCGGAAGAAGGTCTTGAAGAGACGGCGGCCGAACTGGTTGCTCACCCATTCTTCAAAATTGCGCGGGTTCGCAATCGGGAAGAGGCGCGCCTTAAGCCACGAAAGGACGCAGGCGGCGGAGCGGAAAAGGCCGAGCTTGCGCAGGGCCTCGAATGGCTCCAGCGGGTAGGCGAAAAACTTCTTGTCGTAGAAAATGCGCGAGGAGCGCGGCCGCTCCAGCATGTCGTCAGGCAAAATCTCGTTCCAGAGATCGTCGACCGCCTTCGATTTCGAGAAGAAACGATGACCGCCAATATCGAAGTGAAAACCCTTGTAGTTGGCGGTGCGCGAAATGCCGCCGACGTAAACCGGGTCCGCCTCCAGGATGGTGACCGGGACCTCGTTTTTCGCGAGGAGATAACCCGCGGTCAGTCCCGCCGGACCCGCGCCGATCACGGCGACGGAGGTTTTCATTTCGCTTTCAAGCGACCCAGTTTCCCTGAGTGAAGTTCCAGACATAATATCCTTGCAAACCGAGTCCGGCGGCACAGACGAGTGCGGCCACGCCCATGGCCAGGGCCCGCACATACCCTGGCGGCATCCGGAATTCCCGCAGGAAGTGGAGCAATCCTAGGATAACAAGCGCGTGCACGCAAAGATCGTAGCGCAGCATGCTTTCCAGCTGCACCGAAGCGACCCCGGCGAATGAAATGTAGTAGATTGCCGCGGCCGAAAAATAGAGACCGACGCGCTGGCGCCAGCCGCTCCGGCGGCGGAATGCGGCGATCACTTCGACCAGCGCGATCACGACAAAAAGCACACCGGCCACGGCGCTGGTGAACTGGCTGGCCGCCGTCGTGTCATCCAGGGACGGGAGCGCGAAGTGGTAGTTCTCCAGTTTGAAGATCGCCCCATAATCGGCGTCGATCGCCCAACCGGATTCCTGGGTGAGCAGATAGAGATCCCAGCGTCCCCAGCGCACCTGGCAGTAAAGGAAAAACGTTACTCCGCCGAGCATCGAGAACAGCACGATGAGCAGCGGCGCGCGATAACGCGCGATCCGGTCGCGCAGTTTTTCGTTAGGCCGGGAGTCGTGGTGGAAAAGAGCCTGCACCACCGGAAACGTGGCGCAAACCAGGCCGACGATGCGCGTGGCTGACATTGTGAAACCGTGCAGGACCGCAAACACCTTCGCTCCGCGCCGCTCGCTCGTGCTCCAATAAATGAACCCGACGAGGGTCATGAGAAAGAGCGACTCCGAATAGCCGGCGACGAGGTAAAAGGCTGCCGGATGCGCCGCGAGCGCGAGCGCGCCGAAAACCTGGAGCGATTTCGGGAGTTCCCATCGTTGGCAGAAGAGAAAAAAGTAAGTCCAAAAT
>DATMNS010000027.1:0-3762 GCA_035568735.1 Chthoniobacterales bacterium
GCCTTGATGGGCGCTAAAATTGTGTTGACGGCCGTTGGTCTCAAACCACACTCGCCGCGATTGGCTCACGACGAGCCGCTCATCAACCATAGAAAGAAATCCCAAAATGCAAAAATATCTTAACCTGGCGGTTAGCGCTGCCTTGCTCCTAACCTCAGCCGGCCTGTGCTGGGCGCAAAGCGACGCCCCGTACAACGAAGGGCCCGTCTGGCGCATCTCCATGATCAAGACCAAACCTGGCATGACCGACGACTACCTCAAAGGTCTCGCCAAGACGCTCAAGGGCGAAATGGAGGAATTCAAAAAGCAAAGCATCATCCTCGACTACAAGATCATGATCGGCGAGACCGCCACCCCGCAGGACTACGACATTCTGATCATGGTGGAATCGAAAGACATGGCATCGCTCGATAACTTGCGGGAGCGGACCGACCCGATCGCGAACAAGATCGTGGGCAGTGCCGATAAGCAACGCGCGACCGCGGTCAAGCGTTTGGAGATTCGCGAGATCATGGGCACCAAGCTCATGCGCGAGATTACGCTGAAATAGTTATCCGCGCACCGGGACGACACGCCGCGATTTAGGTCGCGGCGCGTCTCCTTCCTGCCGGGGTAGGAACAGGTTGGGTTAACCGCAGAGAGCGCAGAGGTCGCTGAGTGGGGATGAATTAATCCGGGTCAATCTCTGCGCACTCCGCGTCCTCCGCGGTTAAATCCGCATTTCGGTCGCGGCCCACTAACGGAATTGGCCGAACCAGCGATAGGGGAAAGCATCGCCGGGACAATCGGTCGGCCAGCGGGGCGGATTCATCTCGCGATGGGGGCGCACCGGGATGTCGTGGCGATCGACCTTGCCGCAGCGCGCGCGCAGGTAGCGGATCAGTTCCTCGCAGGAGTCGAGCTGGGCGCGAGTCGGCTGGTCGCGGTTGAAATCGCCGACGAGGCAGATGCCTAACGAAATATTGTTGAGGTAATCGCTATGCACGTGGCCGCCGTTGATCTGCCGCCGCCAACGATCGCCGATTTCGATTTCGCCGTTGCCCGAGGAGGTACCGTTGCCGATGACGAAGTGGTAGGCGAGACCATTGGTCATCCGCCGCACGTTGCGGTGGTAGTAATCGAAGATGCGGGCGTTGCCCTGCCGGGTGCCGCTGTTATGCACGATGATGAAGCGCCAGCGCTCGCGCAGGACCGGGGCGCGATCGATCTCCCGGCGCACCGAGCTGGTGAGGTAGGTATAGTGCTTTCCGAAAAGGTGGAACGGCAGGAGGGAAAAGCCGCTTGGCTTTTGGTAGCCGGATTTTTCAATCACGACCTGCGCGGGCGCCGCTGAAGCACCCGGCGCCGCTGAGGCAGGGGGCCGCGGCGGCGGTGTAACGGCGACGGCGTGGGCCGGAGTGGATTCTTCAGGGGTGGGGTGGCGCGCGGGCGTTTCCTGCGCGGTCGGCTGCGGGGTGCTCTCGGGTGTTTCCTCCGGCTCAGGGGTCGGCCTGGGGGTGGCGGACTTTTTCTTTTTCGCGGGCGGATGTTTGGCCGGCTGCGGTTTGTGGCGCGGGGTGGGGGATTCCTCCGGGGTGGGCGAGCCGACGGTGCGCATTTTCTCGCGTGACTTGAGGAAGAGCTCCTTCTTTTCTTCTTCGGTGAGTTCGGCCCGGGTGAGCGTGCCGGCAAGGCTGGCGACGAGGAGCAGCCCGCAAAAAACGAACTGCCAGCGGACGATGAAACGCGGTCGGATCAAAGCGCGAGCAGCGTTAGGCCGGCTGTGGCTCACTTGCTGCCGCTTGCTCCGCGCGGGCTGCGGCGTCTTCGCTCTCGCGCCGCAGGATGGCGTTTAATTTTCCACCGAGGAGCAGGAGGAGGCAGGTGAGATACATCCAGGTGAGGAGCATGATGAGCGACGCGAGCGCGAGGTAGGTCGGGTTGTAGCGATCGTAGCGCGCGACGTAAAACTGGAAGAGTTTCGTCACGGTCATCCAACCGACGGAGAAAAAGATCGCGCCGGGCAGGGCCTGCCGGATGGTGAGATAATTCTGCGGGGTGAGCAGGTAAAGGGCGAGGGCGAGGACGACGAGGGCGAGGGCGGTGAAGGGAATGTTGAGGGCGGCGACCCATTCCTGGAGCGGGATGCGCAGTTGGAAATTGACCTCGGCGATGCCGGCGAGCGTCTCGCCGAAAACGGTCAGGTTGAAGGCGAAAATAATCGTGATTCCAAACCAGAAGAGGAGCAGGAGCGAGATGATGTATTTCGACCACCAATGGCGGTCCTCGGTCACGCCATGAGTGCGACTGAGCGCGCGCGAGATGGTGGCGATGAACATCGTGCCGAGGTAAATTCCGAGGAAGATACCCGCGGTGGCGAGCGCTCCGCCGCTGCCGGTGACGATGACGTTGGCCACGACGCTATCGAGGATTTCCTGCACTTTCGGGTCGGGCGGCAGGAAGGCGCGGACGACACCGAGCATTTTGTGCAGCTTTGCCGGGTCGGTCCCGAAGAGGCCGAGCAGGTGCCAAAGGAAAAGGAGCCCGGGGGCGAGGGTGAAAAGGAATTGGTAGGCCAGTTGGCCGGAGAGGCCCATCGTCTCGTCGGTGGCCGTCTCCCAGACGAGGTGTCGTACCACGCGGCCGGTCAAGCGGAGGATTTTCATCGTCACGCGAAGTTTACTTTGCCGCTCCGGGATTGCCATTAAACTCTCCGCCGGCCTCCTGGCCTAACGAATGGAGAAACGAATCCTGATTTTGACCGCCGGCTACGGCGAGGGCCACAATGCCGCGGCACGCGGGATACGCGACGGCCTGGCCACGGTCGCCGGAGACGCCGCCATGGCCGAGGTGCACGATCTTTTTGCCGAAACCTACGGGGTGACAAACGACTGGGTGCGGAAGGGGTACCTCGCGCTGATCAACCGCGCACCGCGCGTCTGGAAGCGGTTCTACGACTGGACCGATCGGCAGGAGGACTTTTCTGCCAGCATGCGCTGGATTTTCCAGGCGAAGAACCGGCTGAGCCAACTGCTGGTCCGCTTCCAGCCGACGGCGGTGGTGTCGGTTTTTCCGGCCTACCCGCATCTGCTGGAGGAAATCCTGGGCGATTCCAGGCCGGCCTTTCGGCGGGTCGTTTGCATTACCGACTCCATTACGGTGAACAAAATCTGGTTTCGCTGCGCGAGCGACCTGTTTCTCGCGCCTAACGAACAGACGGCCGCCGTTCTCGCCGCGAGCGGTGTGCCTGCCGACAAGGTGCGGGTGAGCGGATTTCCCGTCACGCCGAAGTTCGCGGAGCTGGGCGAGTTGCGGCAACCGCCCGCGCCGGACAGCCGGCGCCGGCTGCTTTACGTGATCAACTCCGGCGGCCTCGCCCCGCCCGAAATCATCCGCGGCCTCGCCCTGCCCGACGTTCGGCTAACCGTGACGGTGGGACGTGACGAGCGGTTGCGCAAGACGGTCGAAGCGGTGCGCGCGGAAGCGGGGCGCGACTTCGAGATCGTCGGCTGGACCGATCAATTGCCGCGGCTCATGCTGGAGAGTCACCTCCTGATCAGCAAGGCAGGCGGCGCGACGGTGCAGGAAACGATCGCGGCGAAGTGTCCGATGATCATCAATCAAATCGTGCCCGGCCAGGAGGAAGGCAACGCGCGGCTGATCGAGGAAACGCGCTCGGGGGTTATCGCGACGACGCCGGCAACGATTAGCGCGGCGGTGCAGCGGGCGTTTGCCGATGACGCGCGGTTATGGCGGGAGTGGTCGGAGAACATCGGCCGGATC
>DATMNS010000028.1:0-3310 GCA_035568735.1 Chthoniobacterales bacterium
GCGCGGCGCCGGCCTGCGCGACCGGGTTTATGGCCCGACTTTCATGCGCCGTTGCCTCGAGGCCAGTCCTGCTCCCTGGAAGCATTATTTGTTAGGCGGCTCCGTCGAGTGCGTCGCCCGGCTGCGCGCGAGGTTTTCGCCGCCGGCCCAAATTGTCGGCGCCCGGCATGGCTATTTTGCGCCGGACGAAGAAGCGGAAATTCTCGACGAGATCAAACGGCTGGAACCGGACTTTATTTGGATCGGGCTCGGCACACCGAAACAGCAGGATTGGATCTACCGGCACAAGGCCGCAATCCAACGCGGTGTTTTGTTTGCGGTGGGATTTGCTTTTGACGTCAACGCCGGGATGAAACCCGATGCGCCCGCCTGGATGCAGCGCCTCGGACTGACCTGGCTTTTCCGCGTCGGCTCCGAGCCGGGCCGATTGCTGACCCGTTACCTTCGCTTCAATTCACTTTTCCTTTATTATCTGGCCAGGGATGCGATCACCTCTCCTCGTCCTTGAGAAAACGCGCGGCTTCGTGCTCGTCGTCGTCTGGGCCCTCGTTCTTTCGGCCGCGGCGGAGGAAGGCCCGTCGTCTCCCTCCTTCATCAAGGGCATGACCGTCTCCTGCCAGACTTCCGGCTGGGAATGGGCCACCCCGGAAATGGCCAAGACGCTCGATCAACTGAAGTCGTTAGGCGTAAACAGCTTCGCGATTCATCCCTACGCCCAGATCGAAAACGACGGTCACGTTCGCTTCCGCAGCGGTGATGACTTCCGCCACATCTCGGTGCCGCTCGATTGGGCGCGCGAGCGCGGCCTGTCGGTGATGCTCATTCCGCACATCGCCTACTGGGGGACGAAATTTCTCTGGCGCGGCGAAATCAATTTCCAGACCGCCGAGGAGTGGGACCGCTTCTTTGGCGATTACCAAAGCTGGATCGTGCAGATGGCGAAAGTGGCCGAGGCGCACGGCGCCCAGACTTTCTGCATCGGGCTCGAATTCACCTACGCGCAGAAATTCGACGCCCGCTGGCGACAGATAATCGCGGCCATCCGCGAGGTTTATCACGGCAAGCTCACCTATGGCGGCAACTGGGACAGCTTCCAGGAGGTGACTTTTTGGGACGCACTCGATTACATCGGCGTGCTGGCCTATTTCCCCCTCACGAAAAGCGTCGATCCAAGTGAGGCCGAGATCGCGGCCGCCTGGCAGGCGAGGTGCGCGGAGCTGACCGCTTACTCGAAAGCGCATGGCGACAAGAAATTTCTTTTTGTCGAGATCGGCTACAACGTCAGCGCCCGCGCGGCGGCTGAGCCGTGGGCCTTCCAGATGGGCGGCGACCACGCCGAAGAAATCCAGCAGCGTTGCATCGGCGTGGCGCTCGATCTGCCGCGGCACTGCCCCACTATCGCCGGTATGTATTGGTGGAAATGGTTCCCGGAATTGCCGAGCCACGAGGAGGAAAATTACCGACTGCAGACTCCCGCGATCAAAGCCCTGATCGCAAAGCACTGGAAGGAAGCGTCCCCCGCTTTGGGCACCCGTTAGCCCAAACGCAAGCGAGTGCCAGAGGAACGTCATCCCGAGCGTAACCGAGGGGCCCGGAGCGTCATCTTCCACCTCCGATCACGCGATCCTTCGACTTCGCTTGCGCTCCCTTCCGGATGACGAACCCGCTACACTTTTCGTCCAAACTTTTTCTCCAGCTCCCCTAACGAAATCTGGATCATCGTCGGGCGGCCGTGCGGACAGCAGTAGGGCAGCTCGCAGGCGAGCAGGTCGCGAATCAACTTTTCCACTTCCGGTTGCCGGAGCAGGTCGTTGGCCTTGACCGCGTGCCGGCAAACCGTCTTCGCGATCATCTCCTCGCCGAGCCGCAGCGGCGAGCTGTTATTGCTCGCCGATTTCAGACTGTCGATCACGTCCTGCAGGAGCCGACCTGGCTCCGCCCCGCTCAGAAACGGCGGCAGGCTCTCCAGCTTGAAGGTATGCCTTCCAAACTCTTCCACCCCGAGTCCCATCTTTTGCAGGGTAGCGAGGTTGCGCTCGATCCATTCCGCGTCGCGCGGCGCCAGCTCGATCACCTGCGGGAGAAGCAGCCGCTGCGAGGGCACACCCTTTTCCTCCATTCGGCGGCGCAGCTCCTCGAACAGGATCCGCTCGTGTGCGGCATGCTGGTCGACCAGCACGAGGCCCTCGGCGTTCTCCATCAAAACGTAGAGCTTGTTCAGGATCCCAAGGATTCGGAATTGATGTTCCGCCACCGGGCGGCGCCCTTCGTCAGGCGCGAATCGACGATCGGTCACGGCCGGTACGCGCAGCTCGACCGGCAGGACCGGCTGCGTGTCTTCGTTAGGCCGAGGCAGAGCTTCGCTCGGCCTAACGACCGGCCCGTCGCTCGCCGCCGGCCCGCGAAATTGTTCCTGCCAGCTGCGCCGGTCGCTCTCCAGCGTCCGCTGAATCGCCCGCACGACGGCTTCCCGGACTCCCGCCGGATCACGAAAACGCACCTCGCGTTTCGCCGGATGCACATTCACGTCCACCTCCGCAGGATCGAGCTCGACGAAGAGAAATGTGACCGGGAATTGGCCCTTCATCAATGCCGTGTGGTAACCCTCCTTCAGCGCCGCGCCGATGACCGGACTCTCGACGGCTCGTCCATTAACGAAGACAAACTGCTGCGCCCGGCTGGCCCGGCTCATGCCCGCCTGGCCGACGAACCCGCTCACTCGCACCCTTGTTTTCGTCGGTTCTACCTCGAGCAAACGCGCCACCAATTCGCTCCCCAGTAAATCGCGAATCCGATCGCGCAGCGCCTTTGTCGCCGGGAGTTGAAAGACGACTCGCTCATCTCGCACCAGAGAGAAGGCGATCTCCGGATGGCCGATCGCCTGCAGATTCAACTGGTGCTCGATATTGCGCGTCTCCGTGTTTTCGGAGCGAAGAAACTTCCGGCGCGCGGGCAGATTATAAAAAAGCGAGCGCACCTCGATCTGCGTCCCGGGCGCTTCCCCGCCGTCGCGCACCGTTTCGATTTTCCCGCCGGAGACAATCACCTCGGTTCCCGCAACCGCCTCCTTTTCCCGAGTCGTTAGGCGAAAACGAGAGATGCTCGCGATGCTCGGGAGCGCTTCTCCGCGGAAGCCAAGGGTCGTCACCACCGCGAGATCGTCCGCCGTGCGGATTTTGCTCGTCGCGTGGCGCTCCAGGCAAAGGAGCGCATCGTCGCGGTCCATGCCGATGCCGTCATCGGTCACGCGAAGGAGCGAGATGCCGCCACGGCGGATCATCACCTCGATCGAACGCGCCTCGGCATCGAT
>DATMNS010000029.1:0-8928 GCA_035568735.1 Chthoniobacterales bacterium
CGCTCGAAGTGCCAAAGTCCTCCACTTCGTGCCCTAACGAGATGAGCAGTTCCTTGATTTTTTCTTTGTAACGAAAGCCGGCGTGATCGGAGCCGAGAGCGATTTTCATTTCGTCGTTTTATAGGAACGCGGCGGCCCTGTCGAGGCTTCACCAAGGTGGGAGGGGCCTCTGCGCCTCGATAGGCAGCGACGTGCGATCTGATCAGGGGCAGAGGCCCTACCCACATTCTAGGTTCGGGGGAGCGCGGCGAGCTGTTCCCAAAGTTTGCGTTCGGTCTCGCTCAACTTTTTCGGAATGGCGATCTGCGTGACCACGTAAAGATTACCGCGCGCTCCCGCCACGGTCGGCAGCCCGCGGCCGCGCAGACGGAAGCGCTGGCCCGACTGCGTGCCGGGGGGAATTTTCAAACGTCGATCGCCTTCCAGGGTCGACACCTCGATCTCCGTGCCAAGTACCGCCAGCCATGGCTCCAGCGTGACCTCGTGAATCAGATCGCTTCCTTCCACCGCAAAGTCGGGATGGCGCGCGATGCGCACCCGCAGAAACAGGTCTCCGTGTGTGCCACCCCGCGCGCCCGCTTCGCCCTGGCCCGCCAGTCGGATGCGTTGGCCTTCGTGCACGCCACGGGGGATCTTGACCTGGTAGGTTTCCACTTTCTCGGAACCACCCCGCCGCAACGAGACCTGGCGGGTGGAACCGTGCAGCGCTTCTTCCAGGGTCACCATGATGTCGGCCTCGACATCCTGGCCGCGCTCCGCGGTCGCCGGTCGCCGGCCAAAGCCGCCACCGAACGCTGACTCTCCCCTTCCGCCGCCAAAGAACGCTTCGAAAAAGTCGCTGAAACCGGTCCCGCCAAATTCAAACTCCACGCCGCCGTTGTCGCCGGCCGCCCGCCGAAACCCACCGCCCGCTCCGCCGCGGCCCCAACCCGGTGGCGGTTGAAACCCGCCCGGCTGATTCCAATCCGCGCCCAGCTGATCGTATTTTTCCCGCTTCTCCGGATCGCTCAGGACTTCGTAGGCTTCGTTGATCTGCTTGAATTTCTCCTCGGCCGCGGCCTTTTCCTTCGGCTTGGCCATATCGGGATGATGCTGGCGCGCGAGCTTGCGAAAGGCGCTCTTGATTTCATCGGCGCCGGCTGCTTTCGAAACGCCGAGCGTCTCGTAATAATCCCTGAATTGAACCGCCATAGATTGTGCGGTTGAATTTCCCGCATCGCCCGGATTGCGCAACCCGGCTACGCCGGTAGACGCTTCGCTCTGCGCAGCGCGGCCGCGCGCATAGCCGAAGAGAACCGGGACGCCTAACGACGCTCTCTTCCGCGCTGCGTCTACAACGGACGATCGACGAAGAGCGGCGCCGCAGTCACGTCGGCGGCATCAAAAGTGAACCCATGGCCCCCGGTGGCGGGCAGCGACTTCAACAATTCCGAGACCGCAGTGGCGGTCGTGGCGGAATAGAAACGGACGAGGCCCACCGTGGTGCGCCGCCCGAAGACCGTGATCATGATCGTGTCGTCGTCGACCGAGTTCATGAAAATATGGCTGCCGTTGCCCTGGTGATAGAGCGCGTTGAACTCGACCTCGCCGATCCGGCGGGCCAGTTCCTTGGTCGCGGCGAACGAACCTGCGGCGAGCGCCGCGATAATCGTGACGTCCATCACCGAGACATCGCCGAACTGCGAGATCACATTCCCGCCGCGATCGATCACCACGGTTAATTCCGCTTCCGCCTGCTTCAGAAAATCACCGAGGATGCCGTCGAGGCTGGCGACGTTCTCGATCGTGAGCGCCGGGATGCTGTTCATACTCTGGCCGGAGCCACAATTTTGGGCGCCGCCGCCGGCTCCGCTTGTCCGGCCACTGGGGGAGGCGCGGCGGTCGGCGTGACGTCACTTTGCTTGCTGAATTTGTAGAGCAGCATTTGCGAGACGGCGTTGAGCGAGGCGAAGACATTTTGGCCGGTGCTCGAAGTCACCTCGAAACTTTGCGCCCGCTTTCGGCGATTGTTCAAAAGGAACTCGAGGTAATTGATCGGCGCGATGTTCGCCAGGTCGCGCTTGTTGTACTGCAAGACGTAGGGGATCTCGTCGATCGAGATGTTCTGCTGGGCCAGATTTTCCTCCAGGTTACGGAAACTCTCGACGTTGTCCTCCATCTTCTCCCACTGCGAGTCGGCCACGAAAACCACGCCATCGACACTCCGCAGGACGAGCTGGCGGGTGGCGTTGTAAATCACCTGACCAGGCACGGTGTAGAGCTGGAATTTGGTGACAAAGCCTTTGATGACCACGGCGTTCAACGGGAGAAAATCAAAGAACAGAGTGCGATCGGCGGCGGTGGCGAGTGAAACGAGATCGCCGCGGTTGGCCGGGCTGACCCGCTCGTGGATATACGCGAGGTTGGTTGTCTTGCCGCAGAGGGCGGGACCGTAGTACACGATCTTGAACTGAATTTCCCGGCTGGCGTAGTTGATGATGGACATGGCGTTTTCTTAGTCGTTAGGCTGATTGGCATACATCCGCGCAAGCTCTTGCGCGATGCTGCCAAGTCGGTCACGGATTTCGGGCGCGATTTCGGTGGCCGAATGGATTGCCGCAAGGCAGATATTGCCGTGCGCAAAAAAACTAACCGGCGCTTTCGCGCAGTAAAGCGTCATGCCGGAGAGCGATCCGAGATTGGTTCCCATCATCTGGTCGCTGATCCGCCGCACGATCGAGGGCGCCAGCGCGCAGAGTGCCTCGGCTTCATATTCAGCCGGTATGTTTCCCGCCAGACTGAGGCCGTCGGAGAAAACGATCGCGCAGGCGATGACCCCGGGCAGGTGGCTGACGCGGTCGACGACTGATTTCGCGGTCAGTGTTTCATCGGTATCGAGTGCGACCTGCAGGGCGTTGCGTCCTGCCGGGGCCGCGGGCACCTCTTCTGCGATCGGCTTGACCGGAGCCGGTTCGGGCTTCGGTTTAGCCAGGGCGACAGCACGTTTCGCGCTTGGAGCGGCGACGGGCACGGGCTCTTTTTCCGGCGCGGCCCGGACCAGTTCGGGCTCCAGTGGAGCGAAACGGATGGCAGGTTTCGCGATAGGACCGTCCGAACCTTTTATCCGCACGGCGTCCTCGGCCATTTTCTGGCTGAACGGGGTCTCGAAAGTCTCCCCGATTTCGACTTCCTCCTGATCGCCTCGGATCTGCAAGGACTCGTTAGGCAGATTTTGCAATACCTGCGGAAGCGGGAGTGAGACTGGCGTCCCGGCCTCCTCGGCCTTGAAGAGCGAACGGTATTTTTCCGGTATTGCCGCCTGGAATTGGGCGGGCGAAATGGCGATTTTGCCTAACGACAGTTGCGGCTCAATAATCGCGAAGGGCAACTCGATCACCGCCTCTGCCGGCACTTCGTCGATCGACCCGGTCAATTGGAAGGCAGGAATCCCGCGGAGGATGATGCCCAGCGGCAGCTGAATGCGCGGACCCGCGCTCGAAAACGCGATCGCCTCCGCTTCGGCTTTCGTCTTCGCGGCGTGCAAAACGGTCGGACGCAGGTCATTGGAAGGTGGGCTGATCTTAAAGGGAATCCGCGTTGGCGCCGCCGGGGCGGGAGGCACGACGGGCGCGGCAGACACAGCTAAAGGCGTAGGAACGGGCGGCCCACTTGAGGCTGGAACTCTCTCAGTGGCGGGCACACCCGTTCCGTTCGGAGAAATCTTCGCCCTAATTAGCGAAGCCGCGGGCGGTTGATCGAGTCGGATGGGAGCCTTGGCCGAGGAGCCGCTGGCGACTGGACTGGTTTTGCTTGGCTCGGGAAGCCGGACTGGCGCGGGTGGCGGTTTGATTTCGGCGACGGCCTCGGGTTGTGCCGCGGCGATCGCCCCTGCGGTCGCCGGTTGCACCGCCACGACGGGTTGTGCGCTCGTCCGCAGCGGAGCCACAGGCGTGCCGAAACGCGCGCCGTCTTCGACCGTCACTTTGAGAAAGGGCGTCTCGACATGCGGGATCGCCTCATCGCAAATTTGATCGTCCCGCACTTGAAAGGCGGCAAATTGTTCGAGCACCTTGTCCAACGGCAAGGCCACTTCGGTCTCGTCGGCTTCCTCCACTTTGCTGGCGAAAAATTCGGGCGCTTGTTGATAGATCGCCCGCAGGAGCACCGCCGGACGACCAGTGGCCATCCCGCGCTCGACGTCGGCCGCCTTCAAAGTAACCCGCTGCTGCGGGTCGATCGCCGCCGGCCGCAGCATTCCGGCCGGGATGTGCGGGACCAGATCGCCCAGAGACAGGGCGATGGTCCGGTCCCCACCGGGCGTGATCGGCGCGACGCCCATGGAACCGTTTCCGCCTAACGATATCGTCCGCGGCCCAGTCGGCGTCGGACCTGAGAGCGGAGCCGGAACCGGAAAATTCCGCGAGGATTCCACCCCGACGACGCGCGAGGAGTTGGGCATGACCGTTTTCCCGAATCGTTCGGACGGCGGTTTCTCGATCGGCGGAACGGGCGCGCTCGCGACCGCGACCGCATTGGCCGGGGCCTTGTCCTTCTTAAAATAGCGCAGAAACGATAAATTCATTTAGTGATCCTCAGCGGTGACGCGCCAGACTTCTTCGAGTGTGGTGATTCCCTCTAAAGCTTTGTCGATGCCAACCATGCGCAAAGTTTTCATCCCTTCGGTGATAGCCTGGTTCTTGATCACCGCGGCGGACGCACGCTTGATGATCAAGCGGCGAATCGCCTCGCTCACCGTCAGCGCCTCGATAATCGCCGCGCGTCCGGAATATCCGCGGCTCTTGCAACGATCGCAGCCTACCCCGTGATAGAAGACGGCCCCTTCCGTCGGCTCCATCCCGAGGCGCACGAACATTTCCGGCTCGGGGACAAATTCTTCGCGGCAATTGACACACACCCGCCTGATGAGTCGTTGCGCGCAGCACATGATGACCGAACTGGCGATCAGGAAAGGCTCAATCCCCATGTCGTCGAGTCGCGCGATCGCGCCGGCCGCGTCGTTCGTGTGCAGCGTGCTTAAGACCTGGTGACCGGTAAGGGCCGCTTTCACCGCGATGTCCGCCGTCTCGTTGTCACGAATTTCGCCGACCATCACGATGTCCGGATCCTGCCGGAGAATCGAGCGCAGCGCGGACGCAAAATCGAGGCCGATATCCGGCCGGGCCGCCACCTGGTTCACTCCCATCAGCTCGTACTCGATCGGGTCCTCGACCGTCACGAGGTTGTAGTTGGGGCTGTTTAATTCCTGGAGCACGGAATAGAGCGTCGTCGTCTTGCCCGAACCAGTCGGACCGGTGACGAGGATCATCCCGTGCGGCGCGTCGATTGCCTTGCGGAAACGCCGGACCGTTTCCTCGTCCATTCCCATCGTTTCGATGCTGCCGGCGAGGGCCGACTTATCGAGGATACGAATGACGACCTTCTCGCCGTGCGAGGTGGGCAGGATCGAAATACGCAGGTCGATCTCTTTCCCCATCACCTTGATGCGGAACCGGCCGTCCTGCGGTATGCGCCGCTCCGCGATGTTGAGCCCGGCGAGAATCTTGATCCGCGAAGTGATCGCGAGCTGGAGCGCTTTGGGCGGCGACTCCGCCTGGATCAATTCGCCATCGATGCGGTAACGCAATTTCAGGCTCCGCTGGAAGGGCTCGAGGTGAATATCCGACGCCTTTTCCTTGATCGCCTGGACTAGGATCAGGTTCACGATCTTGATCACCGGCGCGTCTTCGCTGTCGGTCGCGAGACGGTCGAGATCGATCTCCTCGCGGCCCTGCTTCTGCACTTCGACGTCGCCGGCCGCTTCATCCGCGACCTGCTTGAGCACGTCGCTCATGTTCTGGCCGCTGTGCACGCCGCTGAGCGCTTCGTTCACGGCGCGCTCCGTCGTGATCATCGGGATGATCTCCATCTGCACGCGGCGCTTCAGATCGTCGACCGCGAGCACATTGGTCGGGTCGGCCATCGCGACGAACAGCTTTTTCTCCAGCCGCGCGATCGGCACGAGCTTGTGCGCTTTCGCCAGGTCGCGCGGGATGAGATCGAGAATGCCCTCCGGCACGCGCACCTTCGACAAATTAATCGGTGGCGTATTCAGGCAGCGCCCCATGCTGAAGGCCATGTCCTGATCGCTGACGAATTGTTTGTCGGTTAAAATCTTGAGCAGCCGCCCGCCCTGCTGTTTCTGGATGGTGGCCGCTTCCTCGAGTTGGTTGGGAAGGAGGAGGCCGTCCTCGATCAGGACATCGGCGATGCGTTCTCCGAAAGATTTGCTTCTCATTCTCGCGCGGGCTAAACCCTCGCCTCCAGTCGGTGGATTTCCTGCAACGTCTTGATCACCGTCGCCGGCTTGGCGAGATACCACGTGACTGTGTAATCGAGCGATTGCTGCACGGCGTCGCGTCCCGCGGAGTCAAAGGGATTGCAGACCGCCACCATGATCGTGCGGCTGATCAAATCGAAGGGCACATAGAGGCGGTTAATCGTCAGCTCATCGGGCAACATCCGCACCACTTGGCGATCGACGTCGTAATATTCCAGCGGCACGTAGGCAAACTTCGTCCGGTCGATCAAGGCCGAGAGGACCCGCTCCATTTTTTCGTCGTCGGCCTTGCAGAGCCAGTCGAGCAACGACGTCGCGAGCGTCTGACCGCTGATGGCGGCATTCGCTTCTTTGACCGCGGCGAGCGCAGTCTTCACTTCGTCCTCGGGAAACAACTGTTGGACGATGAGGAATTTGCCGAGCGGATCATTTCCCTGGTCGGGATCCTGCGGCACGACGCGCTTGCGTGCCTGGCCGGCGTTGCGGCCGCCGGATTCGAGCAACCGGCTGGCGGTCGTCGGCGCGGAACTCGCTCGATAATCGGGAGTCTCGATGAGAGAGTGCTCCAGACTGGGATCCACGTTACTCTGGTCGGACGGCTGCAGCCGGTTTTCGATTTCGCCCAGCATCGCGAGGATTTCCGGGGCGTTCGGTTCCACCGCCAGCACCGCCTCACATTCCTGGAGCGCGAGAGAAAAAGAGCCGACACTATGATAAGCCTCCGCGAGGCGTCGCGAAATCCTTAGCGACTCGGCAGTTTTGCCGAGCTTCTGATACGCAACCTTCAGGATCTCCAACGACTGATAATCGTCCTTCTGCGATTGAGTGATTACTTCGAACATCTCAATCGTTTGGAGAATCTGGTTACGTTCCTCGTCTGATAGCGCGTGTTCCAGCACGAGGCGGTAAAAAGCTAGAACCATGCCGATGCCCCGTCGTCGGATGGGATTAGCAAAAAATCATGGCATCTGCGCCGCACGAAAGCGGGCCGCGACCGGCGCGGAGCATCGCGGTCTCACACGTGGGAGGGGAAACCGTCCAACCGCCGCCGTGCGACTGGTGGACAAATGCGGCGACACCCCGATAGATTTCCCGGACGCCAACCTCGTCCGGTTCGCAGAAGCGAGCGGCATCGACCCGGTGCTGACCTTGGACCGGCACGGATTCCTGACCTATCGATTCGGCAAGAGTCGCCGATTCAAATTGGTCTTCGACCAGTGCCTCCGACCTCGATCTAGGACCTCCGCCTCTCCGAACCCCGAACCCTTCATCCTTGATTCCCTCGTCCCGCTCGCTGACCCTTTGGCTTCATTTCGCGCGTTCCCCACGGGCTCCCATCAAGCATTCCAGCTTTTCAGCTTTCAGCATCTTAGATTCCTTTGCTATAACCGCCTGCCGATTCCAAATCCACTCGCCGTGCCACCAACGTCACCCAACCAGCGCCCGCGCTACGCCTTTACGCTGATGGAAATGTTGGTGGTGATTGTGATCATCGCGATCGTATTGGCGGTTTTGATCCCAGCGCTTTCACCGAGCAGCGCCCGCGCCTTGGAAGGTGACTCAAGGAACTTCGCCGCCCAGCTCGATAACGCACGCATGATGGCACTTGCGAAGCGGACCAAAACACGAGTCCTGATCGCCGCCACGAACGATTGGGGCACCGACTTTAGTTGGCGAGCTTACGTGCTCACAAGTTTCGATAGTACAACTGGCAACTGGCTTCAACAGAGCAAATTTTTTCGGCTATCGCAATCGACCACCTTCGATTCCGCCACAGGCATTGTTGCAACTCGGAGTTCAATGACTACCTCTGTGGTCAAAGCTTCAAACGCCACGCCGACTCCGGCGCCGAGTCCTTTTACCGGCGCGTACGTTGAGTTTAACCCGACTGGCAGCACGAACCTCGACCCGAGTGCGACGCCTGAAATTGTTCGTATTCAGGATGGGTTTGTTCCTGCGACAGGACCGTCGCCTACACCGGTACGGAAGAACCAGACGCTTCACACTGACGTCTCGATCGACCCGGCGAGCGGCGGCATGAAACTGCAATGACCGCGCCGAAACGCATCATTCCAGCCTCGGCCTTCTCGTTGGTCGAGGTTGTCGTCGCCATCGGCATAGTCAGTTTTGCAGTTCTCTCGACCTTTGGCCTGCTCTCCGTCGCGACGGACACTAATAGAAGGGCGCGCGATGAACAATCGGCAGCTCAACTGGCGGAGAATGAATTTCAGCGAATCCGCTCTCTGAGTTCAGCCAACATCCCCGCGACTACCTACGTGACTCGCTATTACGACACCTCATCGAATGATCTCGGAACGACCCTTACCAACGCGGCGATTTACCAGTTGCAAATTGCCATCGTGACGCCGGCCGCGCCGGCGCCGGCGGATCGCATCTTTAACGCGGAAGTCCATTATCCGGCCAATGCCGCGCCGGGGAATCAGAACATCGTTCGCTTCACCACCCTGATGAATCTTCCTCCATGAGGCGCTGCAGGGCTTTCACGTTGGTCGAATTGCTCGTTGCCCTCGCGCTCACCGTCATTCTCGTCTTGCTTCTTACGAGTGTCGTAGCAGCGACGCTGGGCGCTTGGAGTCAGGGCAGAAATCGCC
>DATMNS010000030.1:0-6745 GCA_035568735.1 Chthoniobacterales bacterium
ATAAGGCGCTCCTGCTTGCTGGCGAACGTACCCAAATCGTTCAAGTCAATTTGGCTGCCGAAGATATTTACTCCGAATTGCGCCAGATCGCCCAGGACATCAACAATAGCCTCCGGGCCACTACCGTCGATGCTGAGTTTACCAGGCTGCCGGATGCCCCCAATCCTGCGTTTGGTTCTGCTCAGGGCTTTGCTCTTGGGATGGATTCAGCCAGTCACAAACCACCCCAATAAAAAGCAGAGAAAAGTTCTACGGTCAAAAGATTTTTTGATGCGAAACGTTGCAAAGCTGTGCAACGATCCAGCGCCATTCTCCCCTCGTGAAATGCGATTTTGCAACGCTGTGCAAAACAGTGCGAATTCGTTAGGCTCAATTAGAAATCCGATGCTCTATCCGGCTGAGCTATGGGCGCTTTACCCGCGACCTAATCGCGTCGGGCGGGGCTGCAATCGGCGCTGTTTGCGACGCCGCCTTCCGACCTGCGAGGCAGACCGGGAAACAAGAGTTGCGTTACCTGACCGATGGTAGCGCGCCTTCCCCAACACGACTCGGATGGCGGACAAAGGGCGAAGGCAACGAAGGAGGCGCCCGGCTGCGCGAGGCGCGTCGCGACTGCCTGAGCCGAAACCGGTCCGCGGGGAGGGGGCAGGCTGCTCCCGGAGCGCAATATACCGAAGATGCCCAAAGCGGCGATGCTAACAATGATAAGGTAGATCCGCGCGGCGCGGGTCATGGTTAGAAAAAGAGTCGAGGCGGCGGACTCGAAATTTTGGGTCCGACTTTACTGCCTCCTATGGCAAAAACCGTTCTTGCAGTCCACGATATTCTTGGTGCAAGGGGATAGCGCGGTCATGAACTGAGGAACAAGCGCGCAACCGCTCTCCCGAGCGAAGCGCTGCGCCAAACATTGTATTCCTGAGCCGAAACAGCCGGCTCTCCGTGCCGGCAAAAAATGTTCGATCGCCGTTGCTATCCTAGTCGCGAATCCCGTTCTTCAGCTCCCAAACGCGCAACGCGGCCAAAAGAAGGCTCTTCGTTCGGGATAACGTTCCCACCGCCGGTCGCGTGGGTTCCTCGCCCGCCTCGACATCCTTCTTGAGAGAAGTCTTTCCCTTGCGCTGCACTTTTTTCTTCGGCAGACGGCGAAGTGCTCTCTCGCTGGTCTTGAGATGCCCGCCTGAATTGATCGGTGCCATAATGTTACCCCATGTAAAAAGCAGCTTCCAAGCCATCCCCAGTCCCGCCCCGTTTGCGAGGCGTTCTGGGCGGGCGGAAAACGCTTGTGCCTCTGCGGTTCTTCGGCGATTTCATCCCGGTCATGGCGAATCGAAAACTGGGCTGTCTAAGTATCTTTTTATTCGTCGCTCTGTGCGCCAGCGTGCTGGTAAATTTTGCCCTCGCGGCGATCGCCTTTCAGCACTTTGAGGGCGTCAGACGCGACGAGGAACTCCGGCCGCGTTTTCGCGAGATGATCGTCGAGCGCGGGACGCGGGGGAGCGAGAACAAGATCGCCGTCATCACGTTGCGCGGCCTCATCAGCACGGGCGTCGCCGGCAACGTGGGCGACTCCATGGTCGACGACCTGCGCTGGCAACTCGAGCAGGCGCGGAACGACGACGAGGTGCGCGCCGTCGTGCTGGAGGTCGATTCGCCCGGTGGCGAAGTGACCGCCTCCGACATGATCTACAACGCAGTCGTCAAGACGCGGGCGAAAAAACCGGTCGTCGTTTACATGGAATCGCTCGCCGCATCCGGCGGCTATTACGTTTCCTGTGGCGGAAAATATTTGATGGCGAACGAGACGAGCATCACGGGCAGCATCGGCGTGATTATCCAGACGCTGAATTACGAGCAGCTCTTCAACAAGATCGGGCTCGCTTCGGTGGTTTTCAAAAGTGGGAAGTTCAAGGACATGCTCAACGGGGCGCGGCCGATCACGCCAGAGGAGCGCGATTACATCCAGAGCTTCGTGATGAAGACCTACGACAAGTTTCTCGGGATCGTCGCGAAAGAGCGCAATCTGCCGGAGGATGCGCTGCGCAACGGCATAGCCGACGGGCGCATTCTTTCGGGCCGCGACGCGCTCGAGAACAAGTTGATCGACGGTCTGGGCCAGATCGAGGACGCCTATGCGAAAGCGAAGGAACTCGGCCACGCCCCCGGTGCGAAGATTGTAAAGTATGGCCCGCCCTTCAATCTCGGGCGCTTTCTCCGGATGCTGAGCAAGAGCGGCGATACCAAAATCGAGCTTTCGCTCCCCGGGCAGTTCAGTCCGCAATTGCAGAGCGGGCGCGCCTATTTTCTGCCGAGTTTCTACGCTCCATAGCCGCGCCGCCGCGAAATGTTCGACAGCCTGATCAACTCGCTGCTCGTCGTCGCGGGCTTGTATGTTTATCTCTCGCTCTACCGGCAGGTCGTCGGGCGCCAGGACGGCGCGGCGGCTTTAGGCGAAAGGCAACTTGGTCTCCCGGAGGCGCTCGCCGCCGCGCTCCTCATCGGCTGGTTTGCGCTCAATGTGGTGGCCGCTGCGAAAATGGAGCAGGCCGCTTTTCAGACGCGTGATCTTCTCGTGACCGGCGGTTTCTCGCTGGCGGTAATTTGCATCCTGACTGCGCTCCTGCAGTTGCGCGGCTTCAGTGTCCTGTCGTTAGGCGGATTCTCCCGGCTTGGTTTTGGGCGGATCGTCAGCACCGCCGCCGTTCTCCTTTTCGCCGCTTATCCGCTCCTTTTTGCGGCCGACGGCATCTCGCGCTGGCTGCTCGGCGGCGGTTCGAGCAAACAGCAGATCGTCGAAATGTTCACCGGCTCGGAAACGTTGCAGCAGCGCGTCCTCATTATTGTGCTCGCGATCACCATCGCTCCGCTCGCGGAGGAATTTATTTTTCGTTTCTTCCTCTACGGCGTCCTCAAGCGCTATCTTGGGCGCGGGCCGGGTTTGCTCCTGAACGCGCTTCTCTTCGCCGCGGTGCACGTGCACCTCCCGAGCTTTGGACCACTCCTCGTTCTCGGCGGTTGTTTGACCCTGGCCTATGAATGGAGTGGCTCCATCCTTGTCTCGATGACGATGCACGCGCTCTTCAATTTCCTTTCCCTCAGCGCGCTCGCCTTCCCCAATCTGATCCCGCAATGAAATTGCGCGAGTTGGGCGAGGAGCGGCTGGTTGCGCAGCTCGTGGCGCGCTGCAAAACGGGCCGGGACGTGATCGCCGGCCCGGGAGACGATTGCGCCGTCGTGGCCGCGCCGGGCGAGGGCGAGCTGCTCCTCCTCAAGACGGATTGCGTGGTCGAAGGCGTGCATTTTCGGCCTAACGAAAAACCGGCGGCAGTGGGCGGCAAAGCGATGGCCCGCGCCCTGAGCGATTTTGCCGCGATGTCCGGCCGGCCGCAGTTCGCGCTCGTTACGTTGCTCGCGCCAGCCGGGCGGGAGGCGCGCTGGCCGAGGGAAATCTATCGCGGATTGCGACGGGTCGCCGATCGCTTTGCGGTCGCGATTGTCGGTGGGGAAACGAGCCAAACGGAGGGCCCGGCCGTCGTTTCCGTCAGCGCCGTCGGCACGGTCGAGAAGGATCGTTGGGTTTCGCGTGCCGGCGGAAAAGTCGGCGACGTGCTTTTCGTGACTGGAAAATTGGGCGGATCCATCCGGAAAAAACATCTGAATTTCATCCCGCGCATCGAGGAAGCTCGCTGGTTGACCGCCCACTTCCGCATCCACGCGATGATGGACCTGAGCGACGGCCTCGGCGCCGATCTTCCGCGCCTCGCCGCGGCGAGCGGAGTCGGCTTCGAGGTGGATGAGAAGGCACTGCCCCGCACGCGGGGCTGCTCGATTGCCGAAGCAATCAACGACGGCGAGGACTACGAATTGCTCTTCGCGCTTTCGCCTAACGACGCCGTGTCGTTGCAAAAAAGGTGGCGCAAGAAGTTCCCCCGCCTTTCACTCAGGTGCATCGGCCGCCTTACCCGCCACTCTTTCCGCCACCGGCGGATCACTCGTCACTCCTTCCATGGCTACCTTCACTTCCACGAGCGTGGCTGAGACGATCGCTTTCGCGCGCACCTGGGCGCAGGCACTCGTGCCAAATGACGTCATCGCGCTCGTCGGCGACCTGGGTGCGGGCAAAACACATTTCGTCAAAGGGCTGCTCCAGGGTTTGGGAAGCGCGGAGGAAGCGACCAGCCCGACCTATACCCTCGTCCACGAATATCAGGGCGGCCGGCTCCCGCTTTTCCATTTCGATTTTTACCGGCTAAATCAACTGCCGGAGATCGCCGAGATCGGATTCGACGATTACCTCGAGGAAAACGGCATCGCGGTGATCGAATGGGCGGATCGCTTTCCGCAGGTCCTGCCGCAGCGGACGCGCTGGGTTCGGATCGACGTTCCGAGCGCGTCGGTCCGTGTGATTGCCGAGGAGGAAAAGTGAAGGTGCTGGCGTTGGAACTTTCCTCTTCGCTGGGGAGCGTGGCCTTTCTCGACGAAACCGGCGCCGGGCAAGCGCAGATCTTTCCCGCCGATCGGAAGGATTCCGGGTCGTTCTATGAAAACCTGCAAGCGATATATCGGAACTGCGGTGCGCCGGAGGTCATCGTGGTCGGGCTCGGGCCCGGATCCTACGCCGGGACGCGGATTGCGATCGCCACCGCGCTTGGTCTGCAGGCCGCCTCGGGCGCACGCTTGGTCGGGCTGCCGTCCGTCTGCGCTTACGAGCCGGATGAGTACGTGGTCGTGGGCGACGCCCGGCGCAATTCCTTCTTTTTCGCCCATGTGGTTCGCGGTCGATGTGTGGAGGGGCCGACGCTGGCGACCGAGGAAGAACTGCGCGCGAAGTTGAGCTCATGGCCGCATCAGCCGATCTTCGCCGCCCAGCCGTTGCCGCAATTTGCCAAAATCTCGGTGGCGCATCCCTCGGCGCGGCAGTTGGCTGAGCTGGCGCTGCAAGTGGGATTCGACCCCGGGCAAACGCTCGAGCCAATTTATTTGCGGGAGCCGTATATTACGATCGCAAAGAAATGAATTCGTTAGGTACGGAACGCTGTTGGGCGGAGGTGGATTGCGCCGCGCTGCGTCACAACGCGGGTGTCGTGCGGGAGCGAGTTGGTCCTCAGCCCTCCCTGCTCGCGGTCGTCAAAGCGGACGGCTACGGCCACGGCGTGGTCGAGGTGGCCCACGCCTTGCGCGACGATGCCGAGCTCTTCGGGGTTGCGAATCTGCGCGAGGCGCTGGTGTTGCGTGAGGGCGGCATCTTGCACCCGGTTCTCATCCTCGGCCCGGCGTTGCCGGAAGAGCGCGCGGCGATCAAGGCCCGCGGGTTCATCGCCTCGGTTTCGAGCCTGGCCGAAGCGCTGGCCTTTGAGGGGAACGCTGCGGGAATTAACTTCGTCATCGACACCGGGATGGGCCGGATGGGCTGCACGCCGGAGGACGCGCTCGCGGAGCTGGAAAAAATCGGCCGCCACCCGGATCTCATTTTACACAGCGTCTCGACGCATCTACCGGCGGCGGATGAAGACGTCGTCTTCACGGAAAAGGAGTTGGAACAGTTCGACGCGTTCGTTAGGCAAATGCGGTTCCAGATTCCCGGGTCCTACAAAGTGCACGTTCTGCTCAGCGCCGGGATTCTCGGCTTCACGCACCATCGCTACGACATCGTGCGCGCGGGACTGATGCTCTACGGCAGCGCGCCGCTGCCGCACGAACAGAAAGTCCTGCGCCCGGCGTTGACCTTGAAGGCGCGCATCGCGCTGCTGCGCGACCTGCCGGCGGGCTCGAGCGTGAGTTACGGACGAACTTTTATTACCGCGCGGCCGACGCGGGTTGCCACGATCAGCGCCGGGTATGCCGATGGCTACCCGCGCTCGATTTCGAATCGCGACGGGACGGTCCTGATTGGCGGAAGGCGTTGTCCCGTGCTGGGCCGGGTCACGATGGATCTCACAATGGTCGATGTGACCGCGCTACCGGAAGTCAGGGTGGGCGATGAGGTCGTTTTGATCGGAAAGCAGGGCGCCGAAGAGATTTTGGCCGCGGAGGTGGCGGAGCGCGCGGGGACGATCGCCTGGGAAATTTTCACTGGCATTGGCAGTCGAGTGCGGCGGGTGTATCTCTGATCAGTGAATTGAGATTCGAGAATCGTGAATCGGTGCACGGTGCGGTCTGGCGATTCACGAATCTCGATTCGAGATTCTCGGACACCATGTTCCAGATCATCTTCAATCAACTGAGTGCGGCCGAGATGGCGGCGTTGCCGAAGACCCTCCAACTCGAGTTGCTCGCGGAATTTCAAATTCTGCCGGAAGACCTCGACCACCTCGACGCCCGGCGCTTCGGCGTGATCGAGCGCGAGGGAAAAAAACTGCATCGTTACCGGGCAAAAGACTACCGGATTTATTTCGAGCGCAGTCCCGAAGGCGTGACGGTGCACCGCGTGCTGCACAAAAACACGCTGCGGGATTTTCTCTTCCGGAGCAAACTGCCGGTGGCGGAAGACGATCAGCTCGGGAAGACGCGAGAATTCTGGAAGTTGATCGAGCAAGGCGAACGAACGCGGAAGACGTAGGGGCGCTTTTCGTTAGGCCGCAGGGTTGACAGCCCGGTCATTGGCCTGAGTAGACCTGCGAAATCAGCAAAGCGATTCCGCTTGTCGCGCCCCGCGCTCGCGCTCCCGGAAAACTAATGGCGCGTCCGTTTCTCGGAAGGTAGGACGCTAACCGGATACGTTTGCGGAGCGAGGCGTCTACTTGGGCAG
>DATMNS010000031.1:0-7905 GCA_035568735.1 Chthoniobacterales bacterium
TCCGGGGACAGCCCGGCAGGAAGCGATCGCTTTTTCCACCGGACCAGGACAGGCCATCACCTACCAGATCGGCAAGCTCCAGATCACCAAATTGCTCGCCGAAGCGCGGCTCCAGCAGGGCGAAAACTTCAACCTGCGCGCCTTCCACGATTTCGTGTGGAAGAACGGCAACGTGCCGCTTTCGCTTCAACGCTGGGAGTATCTCGGCAAGGACGACGACCTGCCGAAGTAGTTGCGCGGCGCGAGAAACGTTGGGTAGCGCACGCAGAATGCGTGCGCCACCCGGAACAGGGTTGCGAAACCAAACGCCAGCCTCAGTGCTTCGTCTCTGTGCCGCCCGCCGGTTTCGCGGCAATCACATCGCCCTCCGCGAGCCGGCGTTGGAACATTTCCAGCGCGAGCGCATAACTCTGCTGAGCAAGCACAGGATTGTAACGCGGACCTTCGTCACGCAGAAAAGCGTGGGCGGCGTTGAACTCGTGCCATTGAAAAAAGGTGCCCGCCGCTTCGAGCGCGGCATGGATTTTCAAGCGGCCTTCCAGCGGGACGTGCGGATCCTGGCGACCCCAGACCATCAGCATCTCGCCGGCGATCTCGGGAATACGGTCGAGCGTGTTGTCGTTCATGGCCGCGCCGAGGCCGCCCTTGTGAATGTCGGTGGCGTAAAAGCAGGCGGCGGCGAGGACGCCGCGATTCATCGCCGCGCGGAAGGCGAGATGACCGCCGATGCAGATGCCCATGACGCCAAGCTTCCCCGTCGAGGCGGGATGTTCGCTCAAATATTTCAAGACCACCCGCGCGTCGGTATCGTAGGCGTCGAGCGGCTTGGTTGTCTTGAGAGCATTGCCGCGCTCCGCTCCCGCATCGTCGTAGGCGAGCACGGTGCCGGCAGGTTCGTACTCGTGGTAAATCTCCGGTACGGCGACGAGGAACCCGTGCCCGGCGAGCAACGCCGCCGTCCGACGAATGGGGGCGGTGACCTGAAAGATTTCCGAGAAAAGCAGGATGCCCGGATAGCGGCCTTCCGCCGCCGGGCGCAAGACGTGCGTGCGCATCGGGCCGGTGGGCGTCGCAAGATCGACGAATTCGTGATCGGTAATGGTCATGGCGGGTTCAAGAAAACCTCACGCCGCAGCGGCGCCGTTTTTCTCCGCGAAGCGCGCGAGGAGCCAGCAGAGATCAGAGAGCCGGTTCAGGTAACGCAGGACTTCTGCGACGGAGTGCTCTGTGCCCTCGAGGGCCGCGACACGGCGCTCGGCGCGGCGACAAACCGTTCGCGCCATGTCGAGCGCCGCAGCGAGGGGCGTGTTGCCGGGAGTGGCCCAGCCTTTGCCGTAGAGCGTCTTGTCTTTCTCCAGTTCGTCAATCGCATTCGTTAGGCGATCGACCATTGCGGCCGTCGTGAGGTTAAAGCCGTCCTTTTTGTAACGCGCCAGGTCCTCCGGCGCCGTCGCCAGCTCGCCCATCACGGTCACGAGCTCTTTTTGGATGGAGAGAATTTGTTCCGCGACTAACGACGCGCCGGTCGTTGCGCGGACCACGCCGAGCGCGGAATTCAGTTCGTCGACACAGCCGTAGGCGTCGACGCGCGGGTCGGTCTTGGGCACACGCCGGCCATACATGAGCGAGGTTTCGCCGGCGTCACCGGTTTTGGTTGCGATCGACATCTTGAAACAACGAGAGCCGCACTCGCGTGCGGCTCTCATTTCTACAGCATGGAACTTATTTTAGCCAAGCGCGGGTTGCGGTTCCGGCTCTTCCATGAGCGGGGCGCCGACCTGCTCGCCGAGCTCGACGAGCTTGATCTCACGCACCGCCGGGAAGCCGGTGCCGGCCGGGATGAGGTGACCCATGATCACGTTCTCCTTGAAGCCGCGCAGCTTGTCGACTTTGCCCAGAGTGGCTGCCTCGGTCAGGACGCGAGTCGTGTCCTGGAACGAAGCCGCCGAAATGAAGCTGTCGGTTTCGAGCGACGCCTTGGTGATGCCAAGCAGCACCGGGGTCGCTTCGGCCGGCTTGCCGCCCTGCTTCACGACTTCGGCGTTTTGTTTTTCGAACTCGAGTTTATCGATCTGGTCGCCCCAGAGGAGCGCGGTATCGCCCGGATCGGTGATCTTCACCTTGCGGAGCATTTGCCTAACGATAATCTCGATGTGCTTGTCGTTAATCTCGACGCCTTGGAGCCGGTAGACTTCCTGCACTTCATTCACGAGGTGCTCCTGCAAATCCTGCGGTCCGCAAATCTCCAGAATCTCGTGCGGCACGACAGGCCCTTCGGTTAGTTGCGAGCCTTTCTTCACAAAGTCGCCTTTGAACACGATCATGTGCTTGTTCAGCGGAATGAGGTGCTCTTCTTCTGCGCCGGTCGCGGTGTCCTTCAGAATCAACTTCCGTTTCCCGCGGACCGTGCCCCCGATTTCGACGATGCCGTCGATCTTCGCGATCTCGGCCGCATCTTTCGGACGGCGCGCCTCGAACAATTCCGCCACCCGCGGCAGACCGCCGGTGATGTCCTTCGTTTTGGCAATCTTGCGCGGGGTCTTGGCGAGCAATGCGCCGGCGCGAATCTTGTGGTTCGCTTCGACGATGACGTGCGCGCCCGCCGGAATGGAATAACTCGCAGCCACTTCGCCGTCGTCGCCCACAATCACGATCTGCGGATGCAGGTCTTCCTTGTGTTCGATAATGACGGTGCCCATCAGCCCGGTCGCCTCGTCCACGTCGCGTTTCATGGTGACGCCCGCGATCATGTCGCGGAATTCGATCTTGCCGCTCTTGTCGGTCAAGATCGGAACGTTATAGGGATCCCACTGCACGAACGTTTCGCCCTTCTTCACTTTGGCGCCGTCGGCCATCGAGATGACGGAACCGATCACGATATTGTAGCGTTCGATTTCCCGGCCCTCTTCGTTATGCAGGCTGATCGAGCCGTTCTTATTAAGCGCGATCCAGTTGCCGTCGAGTGACTGCACGGTGCGCAGATCGTTGAACTGAACCGTGCCGTCATTCTTCGCCTTGATGATCGGCTGCTTGAAGGTCTGGCTCGCGGTACCGCCGATGTGGAACGTCCGCATCGTCAACTGCGTGCCCGGTTCGCCGATCGATTGCGCGGCGATAATGCCGACTGCTTCGCCCAGCTTGACGAACTGGCCGGTCGCCAGGTTGCGTCCGTAGCAATGCGCGCAAACGCCGCGTCCGGTTTCGCAGGTCAGGACGGAGCGAATCTTGAGGCTTTCGACTCCGACTTTTTCAATCGCGGCGGCGATCGGCTCGTCGATTAACTGATTCGCCTTGACGATCTTTTTCTTCGTCACCGGATCGACGACCGTTTCGCAGCTCACGCGGCCGATGATGCGGGTCGCGAGATCGACCACTTCTTCGTCGCCTTCATAAATGGCGCGCACCGTGATGCCGTTGACCGTTTCGCAATCGATCTCGTTGATGATCACGTCCTGCGATGCGTCGACCAGCTTCCTCGTCAGGTAACCGGAGTCCGCGGTCTTGAGCGCGGTGTCCGCCAGACCTTTGCGCGCGCCGTGCGTGGAGATGAAATACTCAAGCACAGTCAGACCTTCGCGGAAGTTCGAGGTGATCGGCCGCTCGATGATTTCGCCGGAGGGCTTCGCCATCAAACCGCGCATGCCGGCAAGCTGCTTCACCTGCTGCCGGTTGCCGCGCGCGCCGGAGTCGACCATCAGGAAGACCGGGTTCAATTCCTTGCGGCCCTCGTTATGCTCGAGGGTGCGGAACATGACGTTGGAAATCTCGTCGCCCGCGTGCGTCCAGATGTCGATGATCTTGTTGTAGCGCTCGCCGTCGGTGATGATGCCTTTGCGATACTGCTGCTCGACCTGCTTGATCTGTTTGTAGGCATTCGCGAGCTGCAACTCTTTCTCCTTCGGAATAATCATGTCCGAAATGCCGATCGACACGCCTGCCTTGGTCGCTTCCGCGAAGCCCAGTTCCTTGAGGCGATCGAGCGTCTCGACGGTGCCCTGCTGCCCGGCGACCTGATAGCAACGCCAGATGATGTCGCTGAGTTGCTTCTTGCCGGCGGCCTTGTTGAAGAAACCGAGCTTATCGGGCCAGATCTCGTTGAAGATGACACGACCCGCGGTCGTTTCGATGACCCGCGTTTCGGCGTCGCCGTAGATCGTTTCCTTGCCGAAATCCGGATTCCGCAGGCGAATCCGATCATGCGTTTTGACCGCCCCATCGGCCATCGCGAACTCGACTTCGGTCGCGTTGTCGAAGAGCGGCAGGCGCGTTTCCGCCGCGGCGCCCGCGGCCCGCCGCGGATTTTGCGTAAGGTAATAGCAGCCTAACGTAATGTCCTGCGACGGAGTGGTAATCGGTTTCCCACTCGAAGGCGAAAAGATGTTGTTCGGCGCAAGCATCAGCATGCGCGCTTCCATTTGCGCCTCGACCGAAAGGGGCACATGGACCGCCATCTGGTCGCCGTCGAAGTCCGCGTTGTAGGCGGTGCAGACGAGAGGGTGAATGCGGATCGCCTCACCTTCGATCAGGAGCGGTTCGAAAGCCTGGATCGAAAGACGATGCAAAGTCGGCGCGCGATTCAGGAGGACCGGGTGGCCCTTGGTCACTTCCTCGAGGATGTCCCAGACTTCCGGCGTTTGACGCTCGATCATTTTCTTCGCGCTGCGCACCGTGTGGACGTAGCCGAGATCCTTCAGGCGACGGATGATGAACGGCTCAAAGAGGACGAGCGCCATTTTCTTCGGCAACCCGCATTGGTTCAGTTTCAACTCGGGACCGATGACGATGACCGAGCGGCCCGAGTAATCGACTCGTTTGCCTAACAAGTTCTGACGGAAACGTCCGCCCTTGCCCTTGAGCATGTCGCTGAGCGATTTGAGCGGCCGATTGCCCGCGCCGGTGACCGCGCGGCCGTGACGACCGTTGTCGAAGAGGGCGTCGACTGCTTCCTGCAACATGCGTTTTTCGTTGCGGATGATGACGTCCGGCGTCTTGAGCTGAAGGAGGTTTTTGAGCCGGTTGTTGCGGTTGATCACGCGACGATAGAGGTCGTTCAAATCCGAAGTCGCAAACCGGCCGCCCTCGAGCGGCACGAGCGGACGCAGATCGGGCGGGATAACCGGGAGCACTTCGAGCACCATCCATTCGGGACGGGAATGGGAGGAGGCGAAGCCCTGCACCAGCTTCAAACGTTTCGCGAGTTTCTTGCGAATCTGTTTGCTCTTGGTGTTGCCCATCGCTTCCTCGAGCTCCTTGTTCAGCTTGGCGAGTTCGATCTCGCCGAGTAGCACCTTGACCGCGTCGGCGCCCATGCCGGCCTTGAATTCATCGCCGTATTGTTCCTGCGCTTCGCGGTATTCCACCTCGGTCAGGAGCTGCGTTTTGGTGAGGGGCGTATTGCCCGGATCGATCACGATGTAGTCCTCGTAATAGATAACGCGCTCGAGCTGGCGCGCGCTCATGTCGAGCATCAGGCCGAGGCGCGACGGCATGCACTTGTAAAACCAGATGTGCGAGACAGGGACCGCGAGCTCGATGTGGCCCATGCGTTCCCGGCGCACCCGCGCGAGCGTCACCTCGACCCCGCAACGATCGCAGATCACGCCCTTGTGCTTGATCCGCTTGTATTTTCCACAGGAGCATTCCCAGTCGCGCGTCGGACCGAAAATGCGTTCGCAGAACAAGCCGCCTTTTTCCGGTTTGAAGGTGCGGTAGTTAATCGTCTCCGGATTCTTGACTTCGCCCTTGCTCCAGGAACGCATCGTGTCGCTCGAAGCGACCCCGATGGCGACTTGATCGAAACCCACGGGGCGTTCTTCGCCCACCAATTCCCGCCAGGAATGTTCGTTCATAATGAGAGCTGTGTTTCTAAGTTTGGTAGATTGTTAGGCAACGTTCTCGAGAAAGCTGGGCGCCTGGCCACCGACTTTGACGTCCAGGCCTAACGACTGCATTTCCTTGATTAACACGTTGAAAGATTCCGGCGTGCCGGCCTCGAGCGAGTTGTCGCCCTTCACGATCGACTCGTAGATCCGGGTGCGTCCCTGCACGTCGTCCGACTTGACGGTGAGGAGTTCCTGCAGGGTGTAGGCCGCGCCGTAAGCCTCGAGGGCCCACACTTCCATCTCGCCGAAGCGCTGACCGCCGTACTGCGCTTTGCCGCCGAGCGGTTGCTGGGTGACGAGCGAGTAAGGGCCAACCGCGCGGGCGTGGATTTTGTCCGCCACCAAATGGCCGAGCTTGAGCATGTAGATGTAGCCGACCACGACTTCCTGGTCGAACGCGTCGCCGGTGCGACCGTCGAAGAGGCGCGCCTTGCCGTTCTCCTGGACCCAGGTAAAGCCATCGACTTTTTTGGCGTCGTTCAGGTACTCGCGGATTTTCGCCTCCGAAATGCCGTCGAAAACCGGGGTCGCGACCTTGAAGCCCAGCGCTTTGGCCGCGACGCCGAGGTGCGTTTCGAGCACCTGACCGACGTTCATGCGGCTCGGCACCCCTAACGGATTGAGGACGATCTCGACCGGAGTGCCATCAGCGAGGAACGGCATGTCCTCTTCGGGCACGATGCGCGCAACGACACCCTTGTTACCGTGGCGACCGGCCATCTTATCGCCGACGCTCAGCTTGCGCTTGCTCGCGACGAACACTTTGACCTGTTTGATGATGCCGGGATCGATGTCGTCACCGCTCTCGACGCGATCCATGGAGCGTTCGCGATCGAGCTCGAGCTCCGCGAACTTATGCTCGTACTGGGCGATGATTTCGCGGATCTTGTTGCGGATCGGGCTCGGGTCGATCTCGATGTGATCGTAGGCCATCGCCAGTTTGCGAAGCAGTGTCTTGGTGATTTTGCGGTTCGCCGGGATGATGATTTCGCCGGTCTGCGCATTGACGACGTCGAGCGGAATTTTCTCGCCGAGGAGCACATTGGAGAGCGCGTCGGTCAGTTGCTCCGTCAATTCGTCTTTCTTTTTCCGGTTGTCTTCCGTGATCGCCTTGAGCTGGCGTTTGGTTTCCGCCGGTGTCAGTTTTTCCCGCGCAACTTCGTGGCGTGAAGAAACCTTCACGTCCATCACGATGCCATAGGTGCCCGACGGCACGGTCAGCGACGTGTCTTTCACGTCGGCCGCTTTTTCGCCGAAAATGGCGCGGAGCAGGCGCTCTTCGGGAGCCAGTTCCGTCTCGCTTTTCGGGGTGATTTTGCCGACCAAAATGTCGCCCGGCTTGACTTCCGCACCGACGCGAATGACCCCGTCGGAACCGAGGTTGCGGAGCGCTTCTTCGCTGACGTTCGGAATGTCCCGCGTGATTTCTTCGGGCCCGAGTTTGGTATCGCGCGCGCCGATTTCGAACTCGTCAATGTGGATGGAAGTGTAGATGTCTTCCTTCACCACCTTCTCGGAAATCATGATCGCGTCCTCGAAGTTGTAGCCGTTCCACGGCATGAACGCGACGAGCACATTGCGGCCGAGCGCCAGCTCGCCGTTCTCGGTGTTCGGGCCGTCGGCGATGACTTGTCCGCGTTTCACGTGCTGCCCTTTCTTGACGATCGGTCGCTGGTTCACACAGGTGCCGGCGTTCGAACGCATGAATTTGCGCAGCTCGTAAACGTGCACTCCCGCTTCCAGATCGGTCTTCAGTTTTTTGCGACTTTCCGGCATTTCGCCGTCTTTCGTGACCACGATCTGGTCGGCCGTGACTGACGCGACGCGGCCCGCTTCACTCGCGACCACCACCGCGCGGGAATCGCGCGCCACTTTTCCTTCGAGACCGGTGCCGACGAGCGGCGATTCGGAGACGATCAGCGGCACGCCCTGGCGTTGCATGTTCGAGCCCATGAGCGCGCGGTTGGCGTCATCGTGCTCGAGGAAGGGAATCAAGCCCGCGGCGACCGAGACCAACTGTTTC
>DATMNS010000032.1:0-3222 GCA_035568735.1 Chthoniobacterales bacterium
ACATGCTGAGCGCGCTCGGCAGCACGGGCCGCCTCGGCCTGACCGCGGTCGGCAATTCGCCCGAGGAAGCGCGCGTCATTTTCGACCAGGCCAAAAGCGCGCTGGATGAGGAAGCCAGTTTCGACGAGCTCTAGCCGCCGCTCATCGTCAGGCCATTTCGGAAGCGACCGGCTCGAGCAGCTCGGGATCGGCCGGGACTTCATCGACCGGGGCCGGTTCGATCGCGACGATCGCGTAACGCCCGGTATCCTCTTCCGCGTTGAGTTCCACGACCTCTTCGAGGCGCCGGCCTAACAATGACTGCCCAATCGCTGTCTGGTAGGAAATGATGGCGCGTTCCGGATCGCCATCCCACGCGCCAAGGATGGTGTAAGTCTCTTCGCGGCCACTCGTGGTTTCACGGAGGGTCACCACCGTGCCGATGGAGACCTGGCTCGTGTCGGGATTCTCGAAAGCGGTTCCACGCGCGAGGTGCAGCGCGCGCTCCAGCTCGGACTTGCGTCGCATGAGGACGGCTTGCATTTCCTTCGCGGCTTTGAATTCGAAATTCTCGCGCAAGTCGCCGTAGGAACGGGCCACCCCGA
Organism: Chthoniobacterales bacterium; assembly: GCA_035568735.1. Lineage (GTDB taxonomy): Bacteria > Verrucomicrobiota > Verrucomicrobiia > Chthoniobacterales > UBA10450 > Palsa-1392. The sequence goes on from DATMNS010000032.1 coordinate 585, forward strand.
TCTCCTTGCTGTTCTCCGGGATTTTCTTGTTCACCAGCTCTTCGAGCTCGGCTTTGCGTTTCTGCAGGCTGCTCCAGGAAACGACCAGCGCTTCGCTCTTCCCCTCCGTTTGCTCGCCGCTGACGAGGCTTTGCAGGTCCGGGTAAAGCTTGATGATCCGCGCCATGAGAGAGCGCTTGGTCAACTCATCGAAGACCGGGCTGAGCATGAGACGGCGCATGGCATCGCGCGCGAGGCTGAGGTCCGCGCCGGCAAAGATGTCGGGGATCAACGCGCGGTCGGAAAGGAGAAGATCGCGCAGCCGCGTGCTGCGGCTGTTGCTCTCGTTATGCTGATCGCGCTCGCAGGCCGAAAGGATGGCGCTGAGCAATTCGGGGTTGATCAGCTCCGGCCATTCGGCGCGGCTTTTGCAAAGCCAGTAAAGCATTTCGCTGGTCGCGGAATGTTCCCGCAGGCTCCGGTCAAGGGCGCTGCGCAATTCCGCTTCCTTCCCAGTTTCGGCGAAGACTTTGGCCATCGAGGCCACGAGGCGGGCGTTATTTCCCTGCATGAGTTGCAGGGCGCGCGTGGTCCAGCGCTCGCCCAGGGCGGCGGGCAGGCCGTGCAGGACGCGGCGTTCTTTGGCGGAAGGGAGTTTCGGCAGGATGGCGGCGAGGCGCGGCTCTTCTTCGACGATCAATCGCTCGAGCGTCAGGTCGGGAATCGAGCTGCGCAATTTCGGCTCGTGCTGGCGCAAATCGTCGCGGGCGATGACAAACTCGAAAGCCATCGCGGGATTGAGGCGCTGGTTCCGTCGCGCGGTGTTCTCGATCGCGTCGATCAGGGGCTGCAGTTGTTTTTCCGGATCCGCGAATTCGTCGCGCAGCTTGATCACCTGATCGAGCGCAGCTGTCTGTTCCTTCGGCTGGCGCGCCTGATTGAAAAAGGTGAGCAACTCATCGGCGCGCGAGACCGGGGCGGAGCGCAGCTCGATCGGATCGTTCTTCTTCGTCGGGATAAGAAAGTGGCCTTCCTTCTTGAGCAGCTTCTTGGTCGAGTCCCACCAGCGCTTGAATTCCGCCTCAGTAAAAACGTCGCCCACCAACCAGCCACTGATCTGGGCCTGGGTCGCTTTTCCGCCCAGGCTCTCGAGAATGTTCCGCATCGCGCCGGTCGGATTTTCCTTGAGCCGCTGCTTGAGGCCGGCCAGGTCGCTCGCCTTTTGCGCGAGGAAATGTTCCGCCGGAATCGGCGTCAGGTTTTCGCCCGCGTACGGCAGCTGCATCGGGTGCGCCTTCTTCTTTCCGAAGTCGATCACGATCTGATTGAGGAGCAGATTCCAATCAGCGACGCGGCCGAATCCCCAGCTCTTATGGAGACAGAAGGCGCCGGGTTTGAGTCGTTCGAGTTGGGCCGCACCTGCAGTTGTTAGCTTCCCGGCGTCCACCAACTTTTGCAGTTCTGCGTCCATAAGATGTTCACGTTTACGATGCACGAGCCGTTGCTCCCGCGCAAACGACGCCGCCCGCTGTTTCGCGGTTGCTCGCCCACTTCACCCGTGGAAGCCTAGCGCCGCGTGCCGGTCAACATCTGGTTTTGGGTCGCCTTCCATCTCGGTGTTCTCGCCGCGCTCGCGGTCGACCTGCTGAGTTTCCACGGACCGCATACGATCGACCTGCCCAGCGCCGTCCGCCGGAGCCTCGTCTGGATCGCGCTCTCGCTCGGCTTCAACGTGATCGTCTGGTCCTGGCAGGGCGCCGATCAGGGGATCGATTTCTTCACCGGTTATCTGATCGAGTACTCGTTGAGCGTCGATAACATCTTTGTCTTCGTCCTCATCTTCGCCTATTTCCGCGTGCCGCCGCAGTATGAGCATCGCGTCCTCATTTGGGGAATCCTCGGCGCGATCGTGATGCGGGGCCTGATGATCTGGATCGGCGTGGAGCTCGTCGCGCGCTTTCATTTCGTCCTCTACCTCTTCGGCGCCTTTCTCCTCATCACCGGTCTGCGCATGCTCCGCCGGCAAACCCAGCAACTCGATCTCGACAACAATTTCGTCCTGAAGAGCGCGCGCCGGTTGCTCCCGGTGACGAACGATTATCACGGCCCGAAATTCATCGCGCTCGTTGGCGGCCGGCGCATGCTCACGCCGCTCGCGCTCGTCCTCATCGTGATCGACGTGATGGACCTCGTCTTCGCCGTCGACTCGATCCCCGCCGTCCTCGCGATCACGCAGGACACCTTCATTATCTACACCTCCAATATTTGTGCGATCCTCGGCCTGCGCTCGCTCTATTTCCTGCTCGCGAATCTGGTCACGCGCTTTGTTTACCTCCGCTTCGGCTTGGCGATGATCCTTTGTCTTGTCGGCTCGAAGATGATCGCGGCCCGCTGGATCCGCATGCCGAACTGGCTTTCGCTTCTCCTGATCGCGGCCGTCCTTCTCATCACCATTCTCGCCTCGTTACGAGCCAGCAAACCCCGGCCGGCTCCGCCGAAGCGATAAAACAAGGGTTGCCATCGTTTACCGGAATCGGTTTACTCGCGCCGCATCATGCATCGCCTCCTCGTGACGCTTTGCCTCGCCGGTTTTGCGACCAGTGCATGGGCCGATATCCAGGATCCGCCCGGAGCGGATCACGGCCCGACGCGCAAGCTC
>DATMNS010000033.1:0-6885 GCA_035568735.1 Chthoniobacterales bacterium
AGCATCAGGATGGCGCGAAATAAAATCGGTCCAGGGCGCTTCGCCCACCGTGACGATGGCTTTGATCGGATCAACTTGTGAAACCGTTGTCAGGGGTCCGGTGTTCGGGCCGACGAGATCGCCGACCTGATTATTCGCGAAGCCTGCGACACCGTCGATTGGAGCCGTTACTTTTGCGTATCCAAGATTCAGCTCCGCCTGGTCCACCGCGGCTTGGTCGGCTTCGACGTTTGCTCTGCCGGAACCGGCGGCCGCAATGGCTGTGTCTCGCTCCTGGTCGCTGATTACCTTTTTGTTGAACAAGTCGAGCGCGCGTTTTTCATCCGCATCTGATTTCACCTGGTTGGCATTGTCTTTCGCGAGAGTGCCTTTCGCCTGCGCCAATCCGGCCTCAAACGGACGCGGGTCGATCTGAAAAAGGACGTCGCCCTTCTTCACCACGCTGCCCTCCTGGTAGGCGCGCGAAACGATGTAGCCTTGCACCTGCGCGTTGATGTTGGCGTTGATGAAACCATCCAGTGTCGCGACGCGTTCGAGCACGCGCGGCACATCTCGCGGCGTCACCGTTGTCACCAGAACTTCGGGCGCGGTCGGCGCCGTTTGCGCCGGTTTGCGCGAACAACCTGCCAGCAAAAGGATCACGCATGCAGCGCAGGCTGTGATCAGGAACAATCGCTGACAGATCGACGAAACCATATCTCCGCCCCTCAGCGTAAGCCGACTTTTTTGTGAACGCGAGCAGATCGAATTGGGGTCCTGGGATCGATCCTTGAAGCTGGACATACTCATTCGAGTGATTGAAGCATTCGGCCTCTTCGCTGCCGACAATTTTCTGCGAAATCGGATCGGTCCTGGCCCGCGGACGTTCAAGGGCGCCCGATCGTCTGACGCACAAATGAAGGGCAGCGTTACTCACCGGCGCTTCGCATAGCGAAGCGGCTACAGCGTGGTGGCTACAGGAGCGAGGCCACGGAATGGCGGCTACAGACCGCGCTGCGCACAGCGAAGCGGCTACAACTGCTACAGAAGCGAAGCGTTTTACAGCAGCACCGTGCTGCGGACCCAGCCGGTGTGATTGTTAGGCGAGAGCCCGGCTCGTTGCATCCGCCGGTTTTGCAGGCGAGCCGATTCATCCGGGTCGGGCGCGCGGGGCGCTTCCGGCGTCGGCGGAATTTCGGGCATGTCCTGGTTTTCCAGCTTTTCCAGGCGTTCCCGCACGCCGGCCGGGATTTTGGCGCGCTGCTCCGGGGTATCGATCGGTCCATTGAAGAGCACTTTCCCCAGCGCGTCTTTGGCGGTCAGCATTTTCCGGCCATCGACTTTCTCCATCTTCAGCTCGCCCTCCGCATCGGAGAAAGTGATCGTCGCTTTCCCGAGATCGACCCGGGTGGTCTTGGTCGTGTCGTCGTCGGTCGTCACCACGCGCAAATTTCGCGCCGCCCGGCGCGCTTCGTCGCCCGCCCGCAGCGCTTCCTGTTTCGCCCGCGCGACTGCTTCCCGGACCGCCGTCATATCCGGCATTTGGAAATCAAAATTCATCTTTCCCAAGTCGTCCCATTTCCAGTCTCGCTCGTAGCCGAACGGTCCGTTACCCTTGGACTCGTCGTGCTTCTTCAGCGTCACTGTGACTTTCACTTCCTTGCCTTTGCGCAGGAGTGTGAGGTTGACCGTGGCGCCGTCGGCGAAGCTGCGCACCAGTTTCCCGAGCTGGCTGGGTTCGAGGATGATCTGGTCGTTCAGCATCCGGATGATATCGCTCTGCTGCACGCCGGCCGCGGCCGCGGCGCTCTCCGGCACGACGTAATCGACCACCACACCGAAGCCGCGGGGCAGGCCCATCTGTTCCGACAACACCCGCGGAACATTGGAGGTCTCGACGCCGAGAAAGGTGACCGGTTCCTTCGGCCCCATGTCGTGGTCATGCATGCGTCCGTAATTCATGGGAGGCGGCCCGGGCGGGACGGGAGGCACCGGCGGGATGGGCTGCTGCGCCGGTTGCGACACGGGCGGAGCGGGTGATTGCGCGAAGGCGGCGAGCGGGAGCAACGCGGCCAGCGCGGTCGTGAGGATGATTTGTTTTTTCATGGATTTAGATGCTGCGACTCATTGAAAGGGAACCGGCGTGAGGACGATCTGCTCCGCCGGATAGGAGACACGCAGGGAGGCGCCGGTCTGCGGATTGCGCCACTGCATCGTCTCGCGGGTTTCGTAACGGACCCGCCGGAGCGGGCGCTCCGATTGGTTAGGCGAGAAAACCAGACCCTCGTCGCGCTGGCGGTAGACGACCTGCGTCAGCGCCGAGGGTTGAAAGCCGCTGGCCACCGGCCCCGAGGGAGCCGGGGTGTCTTGTTGTGCCACGACCGGTGGCGTCCGCGGCGGCTCGGCGAAAAAGGCCAGCCCGATGAGAACGAGTGCGGAAGAGGCCGCGAGCCCAAGACCAAGCGACCACCAGATATTTCGCCGCTGCGCCGGGCGCGGAAGAAAACCAGCGGTGGGCGCCGAGTCCGGTTGCGCCAGGGCGCATTCCAGCCGCGCGAACAGCTCGTCCGACACCGGCGCGGGCCGCAACTTTTTCAGCTCCGATTCCAACTCGGAAAAATCATTCATAGGGCTGCATCGCTTTCCTGAGGGCGCCGAGCGCGTAGCGGTAGCGCGAGGCGGCGGTGTTCGGAGAGATCGCGAGAATCTGAGCAATTTCGGCGAAGGTGAGGTCGTTCCAGATTTTCAAAACGACAACCTCCTGTTGTTCGTCAGGCAAACGCTCGACGGCCGCCGCGAGCAATTGCTGGCCTTCATCCAGGGTGGTGAATTGCGGCTCCCAATGGGTGGCGCCATCGAGCGCGACCGTGGCTTCGCGCCGCGCCCGGCGCTGGTCACTGCGCAAACGATCGAGCGCGGTCGAGCGGACGGTGGCGTAGAGCAGCGCGCGGTTTTCGGGCGAATGCTGGCGCCGCCAAAAACGGACGAACGCATCCTGCACGATGTCCTCGGCGTCAGCGCGCGAATTTGTCCAGCGGCGCGCGAAAAGGAGAAGCGCGGGGCCGAGCTGTGCGAAACAGGTTTTCCAATCTTCATCGGTAAGCGTACTCTCCATGACCTCTTCACGGTCTTTTAATATGGAGACGCCGCCAAATGCAGTTTTTGTCTAGCCGGGTGAAACTTCCGGCCGCGCTGCTCTCGCTCTGCGCCGCGGCCACTTCTTTGGCGGAAGTTCCAGCGACGGACGGCAACGCCCGGTCGCTCGCCGCAGCGGAATCTGCTTTCGCCCAGGAAGCACTCGCCAGGGGGACGCGCCGCGCGTTTCTCGACGCGCTCTCCGCCGATGGCGTCGTCTTCCAGCCCGGACCGCAAAATGGCCGCAAAGTTTGGGAAGCGCGGAAGGATTCAGGCGGTATTCTGGCATGGCAACCGGTGCTGGCGGTCGTCGCGGCGAGCGGCGATTTCGGTTACACCACCGGTCCCTGGACTTTCAAAAAAACCGCGGCGGACGAGCAACCCGCTGCGTTCGGGCAATTCGTTTCCATCTGGCGGCGGGAAGCCGGGAAATGGAAACTGCTTTTCGATCTCGGCACCGAAAATCCAGCGCCCACAACGCCGGCGCCAGCCCTGCGGTTGCGCGATAATCGTCTGCCTAACGAATCGGCCGCGGCGGCACGCGCGACTTTGTTGGAGCAGGATCGGAGCTATGCCGCGGACCGCTTGAAGAATTTTTCCGCCCTGGCCGCGGACGATGTTCGTCTCTACCTGCCGGCGAAAGTTCCGGTGGTCGGGAAGACCGGAGCGGTCGCCGCTCTCCAGGAAGCGGCCGGCACGACGACGTTACGCGAGCCGAAAGCAGAAGTTGCGAGCAGCGGCGACCTCGGCTTCGCATGGGGCGAGTATGCCGCCGGAAACGCCGCGGACGCGACCGGCTACTACCTCCATATCTGGTGCAAGAATGAGCAGGGCCAGTGGCGGCTCGCGCTCGATTTGCTCTCCCCTCGTTAGGCGAACGAACCGGCATGCAACCAGCCTCTCTCATGCCGTCGGTCTCGATCATCGTTCCGACGCTGAACGAAGCGGAGAACGTCGAACCGCTGACCCGACAGATCATGGCGAGCGGCATTCATCCGCTGGAGATTATTTTCGTCGACGATGGCTCGACCGACGGAACTGGCGACCGGGTGCGGGAGCTGGCCGCGGAATTTCCCGTTCGCCTCGTGGTGCGCGAAAATCCCGCTCTCGGTCTCTCCGGGGCGGTCGTGGCCGGCGCGCAGGACGCGACGGGCGATCTCCTCGTGGTGATGGATGCCGACCTCAGCCACCCGCCCTCCCGGATTCCCGACCTCGTTAGGCCGTTGCAAGCGGGCGCCTGCGAAATGGTTGTCGGCAGCCGTTACGTCCGCGGCGGCACCACGCCCGGATGGCCGCTCTGGCGCAAGATCATGTCCCGCGCCGCTTCGGCCTTCGCCTATCCGCTGACCCGGGTCCACGATTCGATGTGCGGCTTCTTTGCCATCCCGCGGCCGCTGCTGCTCGAGCGGGCGCCGGCCGCGACGGGATTCAAGATCGCTTTCGAGATCATCGTGCACGGCGAGCGCCGTCTCCGGGTGCAAGAAATCCCAATCGCCTTTCGCGACCGGGCGCGGGGCGCGTCGAAGATGACCTTCCGGGTCGCCGCCGTCTTTTTCGTTCGCTGGCTGGCCGCGGTCGTCAGGCGGAAACCGGCGCGCGCCGCAGCCGCCGCAGCTCGAGCGCCAGTCCGATAAAAAGCAGGAGGGCGGCGAAAAGAGTGTTGCCGTAGGACTGCGACCAGTGCTGAAGCGGGATGGTCAAGGCGAGCAGGAGAACCGCCGCCAGGGCCCACCAGCGGAGCGGCGAGCCTGGCCTAACGAGCCAGACGCGCGTGATGATGGCGAACGGGAGAAGAAGGAAAGCGAAGAGATAATTGAAGGAGAGCGGCGCGGCGATGAGCAACATGAGAAGGAGCATCGACCACTCGATGGCGTCCGTTTCCCAGGTGCGCCCCGCGCCCGGTGGCATCGCCCCGAGATAAACCAGGCCGAGGAGCAAAGAGAGCGCGACGATGATGGCGTTGACCACCTTGAAGGGGAGGTCGATAAAGTTAACAAAGATCGGTTTGTCCGGCGGACGCGTGGCATCCACGTCCACCTTGCGCAGGAACCGATTCGCCACCCCGGCGAGCGATTGGTTTTTCCAAGCGACGCTCCGCTCAGGCCGCTGCGCGATTCCCTTCTCGTCATATTGGAAGAGCATGCCGTCCGTCCAGCGAGTAAGATCCTGGCGCGCTCCCGCCCAGCCCCGAAATCCGGCCGGCAAGACGAGGAGCAGGAGCGCGAGCGAGAGCAGCATCGAGAGCGTTGCGATCCAGTATCGCCGGTAAATCAGGTAAGCGATGGCCGCCACCGGGAACGCCTTGATCGCGGCGGCGAGGGCGAACATTGTCCCCGCACTCCAGGACCGGCCCGCACGCAACGCCAGAAACCCGGCGAGGAGCAGAGCGAGCAGAACCAGGGTCGGTTGCCCGAGCAGATAGCAACTCCAGACGTAAACCATGATGACGAGATTGGGCACGAGGTAGAGCATGGCATGCGGGCGTTCACCCCCGGGGTTCGCCAGCCGGAGCGACCAGACGATGCAGGCCCACCAGGCGAGGCTATTCACCAGGACGAGCGCGGCGATCAAACCGGCCTGGCCTAACAAGCTCAGGGGCGCGAGCATTTCCGCGGCCGTCGGCGGGTACATGAACGGGAAACGCTGACCCTGTGGCGGATAAATGGCACCTCCGTGCAGGACGGTCTGCCCGGTGCTGAACCACAGCTTGTAGTCTTTGGCGCCGCGCCCCGCGGCCAGGTTGACCAGCGGCACGATCGAAAACACAATCGTGAGCAGAATGAAGAGGACGACGAGCAGGCGAAAGCCGGTGCGGCTGTTCAGCCAATCGAGGAATCGTGCCATCGTTTATTTCGTGCGCGCCGCGGGGCGCAGCATCAAATCGCCCAGCCAATAGGGATCCGCCACCGCTTTTCGGTAGGCGGCGAGCGCTTCGGGCGAAGAATTGATGTGCAGATTGCTGTAGGACTGGTCGTCGTTCTGCCAGCGCTCATGCCAATAGATCTCCGCTTTCACCCGCGGGCATTTGGTGCGCATGACTTCAAAGGCGTCGCGCATCCACTGCGCCTTGTTTCCCGAATTGGGGAATTCGCCGGCGGCCCATTCCGTGATCATGATCGGTTTCTTCGGATCGAGCGCGGCGATTTCCCGGTAGGGCCAATCGAGCAACGGCAAAAAATTCGACCACGGCTCATCGTCGAATTGCTGGCCGTAGACGCTTAAGCCCAGCCAGTCGACGTAATCCGGGCCGGGATAATAGGCGGCGGCGAGATTCCAGGTGTCCATCGGGAACGAATAATTATTCGTCTGGAAAATCCACTGGATGTTGTGCGCGCCGCGCGCCCGGACGCGGTCCACCACATAGCGAAAGACGCGCTTGAAAAGGTCGGGTCCCTCCCATTCGTTAGGCCGGCCGGGAATCTTTTTCCCGCCGCCGTAATAAATGCCCGACCAGGGAAACCAGTCGCCATTCATCTCGTCGCCGAACGAGACGAGCAACGGGTGGCCAAAGGCGCGCGCCGCGTCTGCCCAGTCGTCGATGTAGCGATTCCAGGTGCCGGCAAGGATCGCGTTGAGACCAAACCGGTCGGGTCCCTTCTTCTGGTCGTAGGGTCGATCCCACGGCGACCAGAAAACGAGCGGAAGAGAGCCGTGCCGCCAGATCATTTGCAGATTCGCGGTGGGAAAACTCTGCTCCCCCCAATAGCTCGACGAGGCGATAATCGCCTGGTGTTTGCCGACCATCTGCTCGAAGTCTTCGATCGTTTCGAG
>DATMNS010000034.1:0-18865 GCA_035568735.1 Chthoniobacterales bacterium
AAGACTCGTTCCACCGAAGTTTAGGAGGAGGCCGACCTCGTGGTTGGTGGCGGTAAGGTAATTTACGACTTGCACTTCATCGGCTTTCGTTAGGCTGGAAATGGCTTTCAACTCGCAAATCAACGTTCCTGCAACGACCAAATCGGCGACGAAATCGCCCACGATGACATTGCCGTAGCGTACCTTGATTCGCTGTCCGATTTCCACTTCCAAGCCTGCGCGTCGCAACTCGTAGGCGAGCGCGTTGAGGTAGACCGATTCCAAGAAGCCGGGCCCAAGTGTGCGATGCACTTTCATCGCAAGGCCAATGATCTTCTCGGTCAGCGCGTGATCTTCTTCCAAATCCAATCCCGTAAATCCTGTTAATCCTGTCTAAACATCCAGGTTGCGCACGTTAAGCGCGTTATCCTCGATATACTGGCGCCTTGGCTCGACGACATCGCCCATCAACTTGGAAAACATCTGGTCGGCTTCGACCGCGTTGTCGTCGTTCAGGTCGACCTTCAGCAGCTTGCGCCGCTCGGGATCCATCGTGGTGTTGAACAGTTCCTTGGCGTTCATTTCGCCAAGACCTTTGAAACGCTTGATCTGCACGCCGCGGCGCCCGATCTCCATGATCTTTTCCAGAATTTCCGGAATGGAAAAAAGCGGGTGCGAGGTCGCGCGCTCCCCCTCGCCTTCGAGCAACTCGAAGATCGGTTTATCCGCCGCCGCGTAGTGATCCACTTTCAAACCCTTGCGGGCCAGCTCGCTGATCAGTTTCTGGATGGTGGTCGATTCGTGCAACTCGACCAGCTTGCCGCGCCGCCGGTTGCCGTTCGTTTTCGCCGGAGCGCTCGTCAGAGGAAGCAGTTCCTGCCCCATTTCCACGTCGAAGAGATTGAGGTCGAGATTGTCCTCGTGAAACTTCCGCACCGAGCGCTCGTCATGAAAATAATGGACCGACTCGTCGTTCCCATCGCGCACCTTCACCAGGTAGGTCGGCAACTTGTCCGCTTTCTTGTCGCGATGACTGAGGAAATTCTCGAAATCACCGCCGTGCCGCCGGACCGATTCGCTCAGCTTGGCCAGTTTCTCCAGCTGCTCGAGGATGTCCTTCAGTTGCGCCGTCGTCAGCTCCTTGTTGTCCGCCAGGTTTTTCAGCCGGACATCCTCCGCGCCTAACGAGATCAGAATCTTGTTCAACTGCACGTCGTCGTCCACGTATTCCTCGCGTTTCTTGCGCTTGATCTGGTAGAGTGGCGGCTGGGCAATGTAGATTTTTCCCGCGCGCACCAGCTCGGTCATTTGCCGGTAGAAAAAGGTCAGCAAAAGAACGCGAATGTGCGAACCGTCCACGTCGGCGTCGGTCATGATGATGATCCGGCCGTAGCGCAGCTTGCTGATGTCGAAGGTCCCCTCCTCTTTGGTCGTCGCTTCCTCTTTCGGCTTGCCGATGCCGGTGCCGATGGCGGTGATCATCGACTGGATTTCGGTGTTCTTGAGCGCCTGATCGAGCCGCGCTTTCTCGACGTTGATCAACTTGCCGCGGATCGGCAGAATCGCCTGATAACGTCGATCGCGTCCCTGCTTGGCGGAGCCGCCGGCCGAGTCGCCTTCGACGATGTAGAGCTCGGTCAGCTCCGGATCGCGCTCCGAACAATCGGCCAGCTTGCCGGGCAACCCGCCGCCAGTGAGCGCGCCTTTGCGGATGGTCTCGCGCGCCTTGCGGGCGGCTTCGCGGGCGCGCGCCGCTGTCAGCACCTTGTCGAAAATCCGTTTCGCGATCGGCGGGTTCTGATCGAAGTAAGTCATCAACCCGTCGTAGACAACCGAGTTCACGATGCCGTCGATCTCCGTGTTGACGAGCTTCACCTTGGTCTGCGACTCGAAACGCGGGTTGGGCAGCTTGAGGCTGAGGACGCAGATCAGCCCCTCGCGCACGTCATCGCCGGAGATCGCCGGGTCTTTTTCTTTCACCAGGCTGTTCGCCTTCGCGTATTGGTTGACCGCTTTCGTCAGGGCCGTGCGGAAGCCGGTCAAATGGGTGCCGCCATCCGGATTCGGAATCGAGTTGGCAAAGGGAAGAATCTGGTCGTTGTAGCTGTCGTTGTACTGCAGGACGACATCGACAAACACTTCGTCGCGCTGGCGCGAAATGATGACCGGCTTGGGGTGAATCACGGTTTTGTTTTCGCCCAGCTGTTTCACGAACTCCTCGATCCCGTGCTTATAGTAAAACGTCTCTTTCTTCGGCGGCTCCGTCCGCTCATCGGTCAGGGTGATTTCCAGCCCGGGATTGAGGAAAGCCAGTTCGCGCAGCCGGCTCGCCAGGCGCTCAAACTTAAACTCCGTCGTGATCGTGAAGATCGTTGGATCCGGCAGGAAGGTGATCAGCGTGCCGGTCGTTTTCTTGTTTTTCAGCTCGCCGATGACGCTCAATTTTTCGGTCGTCTTGCCGCGCTCGAAAGCCATGTGGTAGACTTTCGCGTCGCGCGACACTTCGACCTTGAACCAATCCGACAACGCGTTGACGCACTTCGCGCCGACGCCGTGAAGACCGCCGGAATATTTGTAGGCGCCCTGCCCGAATTTGCCGCCGGCGTGAAGATTTGTCAGCACCAGCTCGACCGCCGGCATCTTGAATTTCGGATGCATGTCGACCGGAATGCCGCGGCCGTTGTCGCGCACCGAGACCGAGCCATCGACGTGAATCGCGACATCGATCCGGCTGCAATAGCCGGCCAGATGTTCGTCGATCGAATTATCGAGCACCTCAAAAACGCAATGGTGCAATCCGCGCTCGTCGGGGTCGCCGATATACATGCCCGGGCGTTTCCGGACAGCCTCGAGACCTTCGAGTTTATCGATCTGGGCAGCGTTGTATTTTTGATTTTCGCTGATGGCCGCGGGGCGTTCGGAAAGCGAGCTGGAAAGGGCGGTTTCGTCGTTGGTTTGAAGCATAGAACCCGCGGGTGGTCCGCGAGCCAGAAACATAGGCGAAAAGAGGGCTCCGGACAACTAATTATCTGAAGCCGGCGAAAACCTCGCAGCCGCTAGATTTAGCGGGAGCCGGCGGGGAGGCGCCCAGATGTAGTGGTCGCTCCGGGGTGCTCAATTTCCTGTTGCCGGCGGATGACAGAACTCCCGCCACGCCCCATGCTGGAGCCCGATCTCGCCCTTGGGAGCTTATCCTAACCGGCTTCCTGCGACTTCTCAGTCGGCGCCCATCGCCGGATTCAAAGCCGGCCCTTTAGACAGCGCAGAAGGGACGCGCCGGCCGCCGGCGGTTATTCGGATGCTCCATTCCAGCTCACCCCTAACGAGGCGAAGAGGAATTACATCCTTGCGCGGTGCGGTCCATGCTAATTCATAGATTCGTTAGCCGACGCGTGGAGCGCGTCACAGGAATTTAGGATTGTTCTGGGGGGAACTGCCCGCGTTGCCGATTCGGTGGCGCGGGTCTTCCTTTTTTGGGGCTGATTCTCTCTTCGCAGAGCTCGTCGGATTGTCAGTCACGGGCTGCTGTCGGTTGCAGGTTGCCTGAGGCAGGTGACCCCGTTCGCGCACAGCTCTGCCGATGCTCGTCCAGCCGGGATCGCCGGTCCCGGCTACAACTCGCGCTTGAGATACGAACGACCCGACCAACCGACAAGCAACGAACGCGACGCTCTCTCTTACCGCTCCTCCCGCATGAGCACGGGAGAGGCGGCCAGTTTATCGAGGATGATGTTTCTTTCGCCATCGTAGCGGCCGAAGGAGAGCACCCCGGTCGGGCATTGTTGCACGCAGGCTGAGCAGCGGACGCACTCTGGGTCTTCCATCGGCAGACCTTTGTTGGCGAAGTTCATGATGTCGATCCCCTGATGGCAGACCGAAGTGCAGACGTTGCAGGAAATGCATTTGTGCTTGTCGGGGAAAATCCGGTAGCGCGAGAACCGCGTGTAAATATGCATGAGCGCGGCGAGCGGACAGGCAAAGCGACACCAGACCCGCCCGCTGAACCAGAAATAAAGCCCGACTCCGAGAATACCGCCCATGAAGATGTCGACGCTCCAGGCGTAGTTGAGAAAGGGAATGCCCTCGAAAAGCTTGTGATACCAATGGGTCGGCCATGAATCTTCCCCGAGCGCCCAGCCGGCGATGCGCAAGCCAAGGATCGCAAACGCGAAACCGAGCGCGACCTGCCCGACCATGTTGACCCGATTCCAGAAGGGCCCGTGGGGCATTTTCGAGCGTTGCGTGTCGCCCATTGTCTCGGCGAGCGCGCCGCAGGAGCAGATCCAGCCGCAGTAGGCGCCCTTGCCCCAGCGGAAAATGATCAGCGGAATGATGACAAAGGTCTGCACGAAACAAATGCCGAGCCAGAGCCACATCGGGTGGTCGGTGAAGACGTTGTAGACATTGAGCGGAAAAGCGAGGATGAACCCGTAAGCTCGCCAGTAAGCGCGCTCGTGCCCTAACGAACCGTCGTAACTTTCGAACAAATGATCGGCCAGCCAGCGCAACGGGTGGCCCGGTTCGAAAAATCCATTGTGTCCCATCCAGGGCAGGATCAACTCCGGGAGGATGAAGAGCGGGATGCACTGCGAGCAGATGAGCACGATCGTCTGCCATTGCACGTAAGGCGTGCGCCGCCGCCGGATGCGCCGGATGCCGAAGACAAAGACGCAGGTGCAGTAGGCGAGTGTGTAATAGAACGCGGGGTTTCCGAGCCCACGCTTGATCGTATAAAGCAGGTTCGTTTCGCGGCTCGACCACGCGGCGATCTTCCCGCCGGCGGAGTCGATCGCTTTTGGCACGTTGTAGGGAAAAGCGTGGTGCTGGCTCGCCCAGCGCTGGACGGGAAACTCCTGCGGATGGTTGCTCTTCCAGTGGTAGAGCACGACGCAAAAGAGCACAAACGCGAGGCAACTGATCCAGGTGATCGGCCGCCAGTCACCGCGCACATGCAATCCGCTGCGCCGGAAAAACTCGAGCGGCGCTTCCCGGCCGATCATGGAAAAGACGACGTCGTTAGGCAAGGCGGCCTCCGTTCCGTCTTCCTTCTTCAGGATTACCTTGTCCGGCTCGATCCGGGTCACCGCCGTCGCCAGCGCGAGCGTGACGGAACCCGGCGGGGCGTTCCGCATCATTTCGCTCGTGAACGCGGTCGTCACCCGTTCCGAGCTTGGGCGCTCCACCTGCACGTTCGCTTTCGGATTGTCCTCCAGCATTTTGAGCTTCTCGACGTTCTCCGGCTTCGGACGCGCAAACTCCGGTTTGCGATAGCTCACCGTGACCTTCGCGCCGGAGCCGGCGAGCGCGATCGCGCATTCCAGCGCGCTGTCGCCGCCGCCGACCACGAGCACGTTTTTGCCGCTAAAATCCTTCGGGTCGTAGAGCCGGTTATAGACTTTCGACAGGTCTTCGCCGGCGCAGCCCAGCTTGCGATGGTTGCCGCTGCGGCCGATCGCCACGATCACCCGTCGTGCGCGCGTGATTGTCCTCGTCTTGTCGCCATGATGGAGCAGAATTTCTTTCCCGCGCGCCTCGAGCCGCTCGATCCGTGCGTCGGTGAATTCGATTCCCGCCGCCTTGCGCTGCTCCTCCATTTCCTCGAGCAGCGCCTCCTTCACATCCTTCGTGAATTGCAGCCCGCCTTCGAGTTTCAGGTCGGTCGGATAAGTGTAAATCGGCTTCGCCTTGGGGAAATTTACGACCGTCGAAAACGGCTGCGTCGCCTCGAAGATCCTGAAATTCAATCTCGCCTTCTTCGCCTCGATCGCCGCCGACACTCCCGACACACCGCCGCCGATGATCGCCAGGTCGAGCGTTTCCCCGGTTGTAGTCGGGGACGTTACAAAATCCGGCTCCTGCAAAATCGCGCGCACCGCTTCCGCGCCGGTCTTGGAGGAAAACTTGAGCAGCGGAATGCCGGTCAGATCGCCGACGATGCGCACGCCCGGAATATTGGTGACGCCGAATTCGCCTGATTCAGGCAGTTTCTCGACCACTCCGGCGGGCCATCTGGTGTGAAGCCAGTGCGTGTAGCGTTGGATCGGATTAAACATACGACGCGCGCCCGGCGCAGTCTTATCGGAGAAAAGAGGAGGCGGGAAGCGCATTTATTCCCGCTTCTGTCGCCATCATCGTTACGCTAGCTTGCCCTTTTGCGAACACCGAATCATCGAAACCCAACGTCAAACCCCGCGGCGACCGTCCCATGCCTGGTGGGCGAATTGAGAGCGTGAACCATCGTCCTTTCCAGCGCCGGTTCCCGATCGGCGCCGAAGTGAGCGCGCCGGGCCGGACGCACTTCCGTGTCTGGGCGCCAAAGGCGCGCCGGATCGATCTCGTGATCGAAACGGATGTCGCCCCGGAAGCGGAACGGATTTTCCAACCTTTGGCCGCGGAAGGCGCCGGCTATTTCTCGGGTCAAGCCGACGGCGCGGCGGGCACGCGCTATCGCTTTCGGGTCAATGAGAGCGAGAATTTTCATCCCGACCCGGCGTCGCGCTACCAACCGGGCGGACCGCATCGTTCGTCCTGTGTGGTGGATCACCGGGATTTCCGCTGGAGCGATCAGAAATGGCCGGGAGTGGAATTGAAAGGCCAGATCATCTACGAGCTGCACGTCGGGACTTTCACTCCGGAGGGAACGTGGGCCGCCGCGGCCAGGCAGTTGCCGGAATTGGCGCGCACGGGCATCAGCGTGATCGAGCTGATGCCGCTTGCCGATTTTCCCGGCGAATTCGGCTGGGGTTACGACGGGGTCGCGCTCTTCGCGCCGTGCCGGCTCTACGGCACGCCCGACGGCCTGCGGGGATTCGTCGACGCCGCCCACTCGTTAGGCATCGGCGTCATCCTTGACGTGGTCTATAATCATTTCGGGCCGGAGGGAAATTACCTGCGCGTTTTCTCCGACGACTATTTCACCGAACGCTACGAGACCGACTGGGGCGACGCGATTAATTTTGACGGACCGAACTCCGGGCCGGTGCGCGAATTCTTCATCAGCAATGCCCGCTACTGGATCGAGGAATATCATTTCGACGGCTTTCGTTTCGACGCGACGCAGAGCATTTTCGATCAGTCGGCGGAACACATTCTCGGCGCGATCGGGAAGGTTGCGCGGGCCGCCGCCGGCCGACGCTCGATCATCCTCGTGGCC
The DNA here is from genome assembly GCA_035568735.1 of Chthoniobacterales bacterium. Classification (GTDB taxonomy): domain Bacteria; phylum Verrucomicrobiota; class Verrucomicrobiia; order Chthoniobacterales; family UBA10450; genus Palsa-1392. The sequence continues at coordinate 7,133 of DATMNS010000034.1, forward strand.
GAGAACGAGACGCAGGAAACGAGGCTGGTGCGCCCGGCGGCCGAAGGCGGCTACGGGCTCGATGCGCTTTGGAATGACGACCTGCATCATTCCGCAGTCGTCGCGTTGACCGGTCGGAACCCGGCCTATTACACCGATTACCGCGGCACGCCGCAGGAGTTCATTTCTGCGGTCAAACATGGCTACCTCTACCAAGGGCAGCATTATCGCTGGCAGAAAATGCGCCGCGGCACCCCGGCCCGCGGCCTGGGGCCGGAAGCGTTTGTCGGCTTCATCGAGAACCACGACCAGGTCGCAAACTCCCTCAGTGGCGAGCGAGTGCGCCGCACGACTTCTCCGGGCCGTTACCGCGCCTGGACCGCGCTCCTCCTCCTGGCGCCCTGGACGCCGATGCTTTTTCAGGGCCAGGAGTTTGGGGCAACGACGCCGTTTCTCTACTTTGCCGACCTGACGGGCGACTTACGGGAGAAGATCCGCGCCGGGCGGCTGACTTTTCTCAAACAGTTCCCTGCTCTCGCCTCGGCCCGGGCCCAGACGGAGCTCGCGGATCCGTCCGAGCCCGCGACTTTCGAGCGCAGCAAACTCGACTTTTCCGAGCGGGAAAAGCATCCGGAGATTTGCGCGCTCCACCGGGACTTGATCAAACTGCGGCGGAGTGACGCAAATTTCGCGCGCCAGGAACGCGGCCAGGTCGACGGAGCGGTCCTCGGAGCGCACTGTTTTATATTGCGTTTTTTCGACTCGTTAGGCGACGATCGCCTCCTGATCATCAATCTGGGCGTGGCGCTCGCGCTGGAAGTCGCCCCCGAACCGCTCCTCGCGCCACCCGGGCCGGGCCGCTGGAAAACGCTCTGGTCCAGCGAGGCCCCGCGCTATGGGGGTCCGGGTCAGGTCGCGTTGGAAACCAGAAAGGGCTGGACGATTCCGGCGGAGGCGGCGGTCGCGCTGCGGCCAGTACGTTCCGCCTAACGATTTTCTATTTATGAATCTCGATCGTTTGCGTGAACTGCCCAAGCCGCGCGTCATGCCATGGGGACCGGAACAGCCTTCGCCGGAAAGCCTCCTTACCCGGGAATGGCTCGCGACGAACGGACTCGGCGGTTTCGCCTCCGGCACAATCTCCGGCGCCGTCACCCGCCGCTACCATGGCCTCCTCGTCGCAGCCCTGCCCGCGCCGCTGGGCCGCACGGTTATGTGGAGTCATGTTTCCGAGGTTCTTCGTTTCGGGGAGCACGATGAAGTTTCGTTAGGCGCGGAGGAGCGCGCCCGCGGCCAATTGAATCTCGAGGGGGCCGACCATTTTAAAGAATTCCGGCTCGAAAAAGGTCTGCCCGTCTGGATCTACGAAGTGCGCGGCCTAACGATCGAGAAGCGGGTCATGATGCCGCACCGGCAAAATACCGTGCACGTCAGCTACCGGGTGAGCGGCCCTGGACAACGGCCGCGGCTGGATGTGCGGCCGGCGTTCAATTTCCGGCACTACGAAGATCGAGTCGACCGTCTGCCCGAGGCTCTCTATGAGATTCGGGCCAAGGATGGCCGCTACGAAGTGCTCGATGGGGAGAGAAAATTTCCGCCCCTGCGCATGCGGCTTTCCGATTGCGATTGCGATTTCCTGATCGAGCCGCGCAAGATTCGCGAAGTCGTTTACCGGACGGAACTGGACCGTGGTTATGATTACGAGGGCGATCTCTGGAGCCCGGGCATTTTTCGGATCGACCTCGAGGAAAAAGGGACGGCGACACTCGTCGGTTCGACCGAAGAGTGGAACATCCTCGATGTTCTAACTCCGCAAGCCGCGCAGATGGCCGAACTTAGCCGGCGCGTGCGACTGCTTGAACAGGCGCGCCCTTCCGCGCAGGACAGCGTCGGCGCGGAGTTGATCCTGGCGGCCGACCAATTTGTCATCACACCGGCCGGTCGCGCGGAGGAAGAGGCGCGAGCGCATGCTGCCGGCGACGAAGTGCGCACGGTCATTGCCGGCTATCATTGGTTCACTGATTGGGGGCGCGACACCATGATCAGCCTCGAGGGCCTAACGATCACGACTGGCCGCGCGCTCGAGGCCGGCTATATCCTGCGCACCTTCGCGCATTACGTCCGCGACGGCCTGATCCCAAACATGTTTCCGGACGGAGAAAAGGAAGGTCTCTATCACACCGCCGACGCCACGCTTTGGTTTTTCCACGCACTCGGACGGTACCTCGCCGCCACGGGCGACCGGGCGACCTTGGAGTCGCTCCTGCCGACGCTCTGTGACATCGTGGAACATCATTTGCGGGGCACGAAGTTTAATATCCACGTCGACCCGAAAGACGGACTGCTCATCCAGGGCAAGGAAGGTTATCAGCTCACGTGGATGGACGCGAAAATGGGCGACTGGGTCGTCACGCCGCGCCGCGGGAAAGCAGTCGAGATCAACGCGCTATGGTATAACGCGCTCGAGTTGCTGGCCGGCTGGCTGCACGAAACGGGCGACGAAGAAGCAGCGAATCGTTATCGCGAACACGCCCAACGCGCGCACCGTTCTTTCAACGAACGCTTCTGGCACAAGGAAGGCGGTTATCTCTACGACGTGCTTGACGGGCCGGAGGGCGAGGACAATTCCATTCGTCCCAACCAGGTCTTCGCCCTCTCCCTCGATCATCCGGTGCTGCAAAAGGATCGTTGGGCGCCGGTGCTCGCGGTGGTGGAAAGGGAGTTGCTCACGCCGGTCGGGCTGCGTTCCCTTTCGCCTCGCAATCCCGAATACAAGAAAAATTATCATGGCGATCTCAAGACGCGCGATGCGGCCTATCACCAGGGAACCGTTTGGGCCTGGCTGATCGGACCTTTTATCGATGCCTGGTTGAAACTTCACCCTGATGAACTGGCCAAGGCGCGAGATTTTCTTCGCGCCTTTCCCGCTCACCTCGATGAAGCGGGCCTCGGTACGATCAGTGAAGTCTTCGACGCCGAAACGCCACACACGCCGCGGGGTTGCATCGCGCAGGCCTGGAGCGTCGCCGAGGTCCTGCGCTGCTGGGTGAAAACCGAGGGAGTCGCTCCGGGCAACGCGAGGTGAAGCGCGAGTAACCCCCTAACGAGTGCCCCGCGTCGGACCCCGGCCCGGTTGACTTACGGACGGCTCACGATAGCGTACGACAGCATGATTTGTGTTACCGACAAGGCGGTCAACCACCTCCGTTCGCTCCTCGCCGAGCAGCCCGCGGCGGCGGGCAAAGGCCTGCGCGTGCAGGTGGCCAAAGGTGGCTGCTCGGGAATGCAATACGAGATGTCGCTCGACGAACGTCACGCCGGCGACGCAGTCGTGCAGCGCGCCGAAGTGGAATTTTTGATCGACCCCGAAAGTGCGGATTTCCTGCGCGAGGCGACCCTCGATTTCGAGGACGGCCTCACCGGCGCCGGCTTTCGCATTGTGAATCCGAATGCCGCCCGGACCTGTGGCTGCGGGACTTCGTTCGAACCGGTCCGCCCGGCCTAGCGCAGTTGGTGCAAACTGGCGGAAGTTTTCTGGAGGCTGGCGGAATGACGAAATTCCGAATGACGAGTTCCGAATCAATGACAAAGCACCAAGACCGAATGATCTGGTGTCAGATGGCGCTCATTCGTCATTCGAACCTGGGAATTGATTCGTCATTCGCCATTCGGAATTCGTCCTGCCTCCCACCTCGTTAGAAGACGACCGCGCACGATTTCAATCCGCCCATGGCATGGAACCCCGATCTTTTCCGCTTCGATGATCACCACGGTTTTGAGAGGAAGAAGACCAACTTCTTCGCGTGGACGATCGCCATCCTGCTCCTGAGCGGAGTCGCCCTCGCCGCCTGGCTGGGCAGTCTCTACGTCCTCGGGCAACCGGAGCGGCCCGAGAGCTATCGTCTCCTGCAGAAGCTGCACAAGATCGAGCCACCGAAACGTTTCGCGCTGACGGCCGCGCCTGCGGGTGAGTTTCTGAATCCGAAGGACCTTTTTGCGCGCTATCAGGCGATGGGCCCGGCCGAGCTGGCGCGGAAGGACGCGGAGCTGACGCGCAACTTCATCCGCAACTTCCAGCAGGTTCACGGTCTCGTCACCTATGTGGTTGGCCGGTTTAACATCGTCGGAGCGCGGGAGCTGACGAAAGACGATGTTTTTACCTCGGGGGCGGTGGCCCTGGCGCGCGCGGTCGAGCAGCCGGAGCTGTTGATGGAGCATGTCTTCACCACCGCCAACGAACACGATGCCAGGTTGCTCGAGGAGCGGCTGGTGATGGGAATGGATGTGAATTTCGAGCGGAGTCACGATCTGTCGGCGGTGGTCCACGTGGAGCGCCTGGCGGATGGGCGCGTGCAGATTACCGCGATTCCGTTGCTCTATGGCAGTTATGCAGTGACCCGCGGGACCGGGACATTCAGCCTCGAGCCACCGGCCGATCTGAATCTCGCCGCGGGCTGGCCGGTCTTCAAAAAGGAGATGCGCCGCACGGCGGAGACGCGCTACGACAGTTATCGATCGCGGCTGGCGCCGGCGAGCAGTTCGCTGCCGATCGCCGGCCTGCCTCCGCCCAAGACAGCGCCGCCGTCGGAGGATGCGCTGGTCCGGGTGGAACCAGCCGTGCCGCTGGAGGAGGAACCGCCGCCGCCGCCGCTGCGCCGGCCTGGGCGCACCAAGCCGGCACTGGTTCGGGCCTGGAAAAAAGAGAAGGGATTGGCCTCATCGTCGCCGATCGTCGCGCGCCGCGCCCGGCCGGTTCCACCCGATGCGGCCTTCTCGCCTAACGAGGGAACGTCCCTCGCGGCCGCCTCCCCTGCTGCTTCGCCGATGGTCATGCGCGCGCTTCCGGCACCCTCTTCGTCACCGGCCGTGGCGCTCACTTCCACGACGGGCGCCACTTGGAAAACCTTCGCACCAGGGCAGGCGCCCGCGGGCCGGCTTCTGGATGCGGCGGGACTTCGCGAGGTGGCGAATAACGGGACACGCGGAGAGCGCATTTACCTGAAAGGGCAATTCGTGGTCAACTTTGCCGATGCCAATCGTGCCGTCCTCCGTCCGACGCGCGACCAATCCGATCAACGCTCCGGCGGGCTCGGACGGAACGTCCGCATCATCGTGGATTACCCGGCTGGCGCACCGCTGCCCGATCCGGGTTCGACCTTGAACCGCGACTCCGGTCGTCCCTATGAGGTGACCGAAGTGCGCCAGCAGTCTGATGGTCAACTCAACGTCTTCGTGCGCGAAATCATCAGGCCGCAGGCACGCGCCGCGACGGCGGACATCGCCGAACCCGATCAGTGAAGATAGACGTTACCGTCGCGGACCTCGGCGGTGCTGACGCTGTAGGGAGCGATCGCCTCGAGCGCGTAGCCCAGGATGGAATTCCCCCGGTAACTCATGGAAAGAATGCTCGACGGGACCGGAATTCCGTTCGCCTCAATCTTGGACACCTGCAATGCGCCGATCGTAGTCGGCCCATCGGTCGTGATCGCAAAACTTCCGTTCAGATAGCCGCGCGGAAAATTTGGCACTTTGTCCGACGGGACGCTGATTTGCACCGTGGCCGTGTGACCATTAAGCGAGACGTAAGCGTGGCCCCGAGATTTGGGGTTGGCGGAGATCATGCCGTTGATCTCGGCGGCGCTCATCACGAGTTCCTTTTCCGGTTGCTGCGGGACGGGCGTCGGCGCGGGAGTTGCACCCGGCTCGACGGCTGCCGGCGGCGGCAAAGGCAAGGGAGGAGGCGCGCGGAATTTTTCGACCCGTTGCTGGACGTCGGAGAGCGCTTTTTGGGGAAGCTCTTCAATGGGCAGCGAAGCCGGCTTCGACCCGCGCGCGAAGAAGGAATAGCTACCGATGCCGAGCACGAGGAGGAAGATGAGCGCGATGGCGGCGAGGGCCAGACAGCTTTTGCCGAAACAGCCAAGGCCGCCGCGCTTTTCTGGCGGCGGTTCGATCCAGCTTGGATTGGTTGAGTCAGTCGCCATAAAGTCAGCCGGCCAGGCGGCTCTGCGCGGCCATTAGTTTTTCGTACAAAGTCTGGAGCCCTTCGGAAAGGAGGCGAGTCCGGCCCAGGACCGGCATGAAATTGGTGTCGCCCTCCCAGCGGGGCACAATGTGCAAATGCAAATGATCCGCCACCCCGGCGCCCGCGGGCGTGCCCAGATTGAGGCCGAGGTTGAAGCCTTGCGCTTTCATCGTCTCGCGGAGAAGCGTCTGAGCGTGCACCGCCAGCGCCCAAAGCTCAAGGATCTCGTTTTCCCCTAACGACGAAAGCTCCGCCGTTTTGCGGTAGGGCACGACCATGAGATGGCCGACCGAATAGGGGTAGCGGTTCATCATCAGGAAGACGTTTTTTCGTCGAGTGATAACGAGGTGGGCGGCATCATCGCTCGCCTGCGCGGCTTCGGAGAGGAAGTTCTGGTTGCGCTTCTCGATCTCAAAATACTCGACCCGCCAGGGACACCAGAGGGCTTCGATTTCGGGTTTGGGAAACTCCATGGGCTCGTTAGGCAAAACGCTCCGGCAGCGTACCGGCTGAAAAGGAGATGTCGAGCGCGGTTTTGCGGTTGCCGACGCGCCCGCCGGGCAGCGCTTCGCACAGCGAAGCGTCTACATCCCGCGCACGAAGAGCGAATACTGCGGAACGTCCGCCGATTTTTCGGAGGCGAACGCGAGCTGCGCGCCGGAGAGCAGCCTAAGCCAGGGGCGCGCCGGCTCATCGCGGACGACCAGCGCATCGAGCAGGCCGGCGTTCCATTGCCGGACAGCATCGTCCGGCGCCAGAAAATGATCGCGCCGCAGGTAAAGCAACATCCCCTCCTCGCGTCCGCCGACCACTGCGTAGCGCCAATGGTGTTGTTCCGCTTTTTCTCGCACCTGCTGCGAAAACTGCACCAGGGCCGCGCTCCGGGAATGGTAACCCTGGCCGATTTTCCAGGCGACGTAGCCACCCGTGAAGATGCCGGCAAAGATCAGTGCGGTTGCGAGCCACCGCCACAGCCTTCCCCGCCACGGTTCGATCCGCAGCGCCGCCGCAACCTGTGCGCCCAACAACAGGCAGAGCGGCGGCACGAGCGGAAAAATCCGGTCGACTCGCTTCGACGGAATGACCGACATCAGGATCAATCCACCGACACTCCAGCAAACCAGCCAAAGCGTGGCCGGCTGCATCTTCCAGCGCTCGTCTCGCCGCCGCCAGAAAGCGATCGCGAAGGCGATCAGGAGCACGCTCCATGGGGCGAATTTGTGCAGCAGATGCGGGAGATAAAAATAGATCGGCTGCGGCTTATGGATTGTCTCGGTAAAGCGGCCGGCGAATTCCCGAATGACCACGCTGTCGTAAAAGCCCGTCTGCCTAACGATCCCGCCGATGGCCCAGGCGAGAAAGATGGCGAGCGAGAGGAGCCACGGCCACCACCCGCTCCAACCGCTCGGAGCGCCACTCTTCCGGCGCCGGATCTGGTAGACGATCAGCCCCGGCAGGATAAACGCATAGATGATCGGCCCCTTGATCAGCATCGCGCTCGTCAGGAGGAGAAACGCGATCACCCGATCGCGCGTCGCCCACGGCTCGGCGCGGTGGATTTTTTGCCAGATTTGCCCGCCGATGAGGAACGTCGCGAGTGCGAGCGGCATATCCGTCCGCACCAGCGTGGCCAGACGCGGCGCGAGCAGATTCAATCCGAAGGCGCTGAGCGCAATCAACCCGCCGGCCGCGCCGTAGGCGGCGGTTGCTTCCCGCGCGATCAGCCAAAGGAGCGCGAGCGCGGCGACGAATGAAGGGATGCGCCACGCGCCCTCCCACCAGCGCGTCAGGGCGAAGAGCGCCGCCGAAATCCAACCGACCAGCGGCGGCTTCGTCGCCACGCTCTCGTTAGGCGTATGCTGGTAGAGCCAGTGCCCCTGCCCCACCATCTCGAACGAGGTGTAGGCCTGCTTTGCCTGGTCGTAGTCGTCGAGCGTCCAGGGCACGTTCGTGCTCGCAAAAAACACCATGATGAGCGAGAGCACGACCCATCGCGTGCGCGGCTGCGCGAGCCATTCGCCTTTCCCGCTCACTCGTCAGGCCACGTCGCGCGCGTACCAATCCACTTTGCGCGTCACATACATCACCACCGCGAGGAGGATGAAAAGCGCGATCGCGCCCATCAGGAGCGCGTAATCCTGCTGCCGCAGAGTGATGTAGAGAAAAGTGTAAACGCCCGCCAGTCCGGCGCCGATCATCAGGGTGCGCACCCCGCCACCGAGGAAGAAATTGCAGTACCAGGTGATGAGCACGGTCGCGGCGACCGCGGCGATCAAGTAGGCCAGACCGAAGCCGATAAACTCGGAGATCGACAAAAGGAGCAGATAAAAGAGGCACAGGGCCGCGCCCACCATCAGATACTGGAAGGGATGAATCTTCTGCCGCGCCGTCACTTCAAAGAGGAAAAATGTGGTGAAGACGAGGACGAGGAAAAGCACGCCATACTTGATGGAGCGTTCCACAAATCGATAGGCGTCCAGGATGGACAAAAATTCCGCGCCGAAAAACGAGGCCGCAACGGTCTTCTCATTAAAGCGCTGGTTCCCGCGGATGCTCGTCCACGATTGCGGATAATCGCGGCCGTAATAGGACACTTTCCATTTCGCGGCAAAGCCATCCGGCCGGACCGAGCGCTCCGCGGGCAGAAACGCGCCGCGGAATCCAGGATCGGGCCAGTTCGACTTTAGTTCGGCCTCGTTGCGGACTCCGAACGGGGCGAAGTAGATTCCGCCGCTCCCATTCACATCGAGGGAAATGGCAAAATCCGCGGCGCTCGCGAGCGGGTGATCGAGCCCGAGCAAAGCGGTCGCGCCGGTCGTGTAACCCGGCAACTGCGCGCCCGGTTGGAGCGAGCGTTTCGTGCCGTTCCAATCAAGGACGAGCCCTTCGCGCGTGCCGCGCAAATCACTCACGGCAATGGTGACGAAGGCGTCTTTCCATTGCACATCTTTCAGGTCGATCTTGAGAGCGCCGAAATCTGGTGGCGCAAATTTTCCCGAGAGTTTGACCTGCGCGCGAAAAACCGCCGCGTTATAAATGCCGCGGTGCAACGTCTGGGTCTGTGCATCGCCGGTGATCTGGAGCGATTCGGGGAGAAAAAATGCGTTCGCGACCAGCGTTTCCTCCACTTCGCGGCGTTCGACGTGACCATCCGGCATGGTCGTATCCTTCATCGATCTGAATTTGTATTGGAAAGGAACGCCGAGTACCGGGCCGAGGATGTTTTGTTCCTTGCCCCAGGAATCCGTGATCTCGCTGACCGCTTCATTCCGGCGCTCGAGCCGGTCGCTCAGGACGCCGTGAATCATGGCGAGCGGAATGAGCAGGATGAGAATGAGCGCGCCGACGCCGAATAATTTGATGACGGTGCGGTTGCGTCGCAGGAAGGGCTGCGACCTCGGCAATGGCGGCGGCGGTTGCATTTCCGGCATGGCGGGAGATTGAACGGAGGAAACGCGAAAGGCAACCAAAGTCCACCGCAGATGCGTGGCGCGGCGCCGACTTGGAAAGCGCGCCATCTTCCGCGATGCTCGTCGCTGTGAACAAACAGGAAAATCCGTGGATCGAGATCGCGCCCGGAATCAAGCGGCGGACGCTTGCGGCCGGCCCCTCGATGTATCAGATGCGGGCCGAGCTGGCAGCCGGCAGCCGTCTGCCCGAACACATGCATCCGCAGGAACAGATTGCGCATCTCATCAAAGGTCGGATCAAACTCATCGTGGCGGGCGTCCCGCACGAACTGGCGGCGGGCGACGTCTTTTACCTCGGGAGCAACCTGCCGCACGGCGTGGAGACGATCGAAGACACGACGGTGATCGATACTTTCAGTCCGCCGCGTGATGATTATCTGGCGCTCGATGAAAAGGCGCGGCGCGCCGGCTGAATGAAGATTATTACCGGCGGACAAACGGGAGTCGATCGCGCCGCGCTCGATGCCGCGATGTCGTTAGGCGTGGCCGCCGGCGGTTGGTGCCCGGCTGGCCGGCTGGCCGAGGACGGCGTTATCCCGCCGCAGTATCCGCTCCAGGAATTGCCCGGGGGTGGCTACCCGGAACGCACGGAACGGAACGTGCGCGAGGCGGATGGCACGGTCATTTTTCACTCCGGTCTGCTCGAGGGCGGCACGAAAGCGACGGCCGATTTTTGTGCGGAAATGCAGAAGCCGTGCTGCTCGATCGACGCGCGCGCGGCGACGCCGGAAGAGACGGCGCGCCAGCTCGCAGAGTTCGTTAGGGCAAATCAGATCAGAGTCCTCAATGTGGCCGGCCCCCGCGCCAGCCAGTGGCCGCCGGGATACGACTTCACCGGGCAGACTCTCGACCGGTTGCTCCGGCCCGCGCCAAAACTTTCGTTCGTGGTCCCGGCGCATAACGAAGAGCACGAATTGCCGGCAAGTCTCAACGCCCTGCGCGCGGCCGCCGATGCTTCGGGGCAAAGCTACGAGCTGATTGTCGTCGACGATGCCTCAACCGATGCGACCGCTGCGATCGCGCAACAATTCGGCGCCCGGGTCATTCCCGTAAATCGCCGCCAGATCGCCGCCGTGCGGAATGCCGGAGCGCGGGAAGCGCGCGGCGAAATCCTTTTCTTCGTCGACGCCGACACGCGGATTGCACCGGATCACGTCATCCTGGGGGTGGCCGCACTCGCCGAGGGCTGCGCCGGCGGCAGCGCCCGAGTCGTGCCGGACAGGGAGATGCCGTTTTGGGCCAGCGTTTTTCTCCAGGTTTTTTCCGCGGTCTACTTCACCGCCGGACTTGGCGCGGGCGCGTTCATTTTTACGCGGCACGCATCGTTCGAAGCGGCCGGCGGTTTCGATGAGCAATATTTTGCGGGCGAAGAAGTCTACCTCAGCCTCGCTTTGAAAAAACTTGGGCAGTTCCGGATCCTGCGCGAGCCGATCGTAACCTCGGCGCGCAAAGTGCGCATGCACTCGCCCCGGTTTTTTCTCACGCAGACTTTTTTTCTCCTCTTCGGCGGAAAGCGGGCCCTGCGCAGTCGCGACCGCCTCGGGCTTTGGTACGACGGCAAACGCGAACGGCACGCCAACTGACGAAATGCAGGTTGAACCCACGGGAGCTGAAGCTTAGAGGAGCGTGGAGGCCTGACCTATGGAAACAAAAGTAAAACCGTCAATCGATTTGGCGAACTGGATCGACGAACACAAAGACAAGTTTAAGCCGCCGGTCAGCAACCAGTATCTCTACGACGGGCGCGATTTCTTCGTCATGGTGATCAAGGGGCCCAATGCGCGGAACGACTTTCACCTCGTCGATTCGGAGGAATATTTTTATCAGCTCAAGGGCAACATCAAGGTCCGCATCCGCGAGGGCGACCAGATTGTCGATCACCTCGTGCGCGAAGGCGAAACCTTCTTCATTCCGCCTAACGTTCCGCATGCGCCCGTTCGTCCGCCGGACACGATCGGTGTGGTGGTGGAGCGCCGTCGTCCGCCTGGCGAGCACGAGCACGTCATTTTTTATTGCGAAAAATGCGGCGCACTGGTCGAAGATATTGACTTCGATTGCGGCGACATCGTCCAGCATTTTAGCCAGGCGATGCTCGATTTCTGGAACGACGACGCCCGCCGCACCTGCCGGAAGTGCGGCACGAAGGTCGAACAGCCGGGACCGACAAAGCCGTTTTGATGGATAACGGCGCGTTCGCAGCAGAGGCGGCGCTGTCAGCCGCCGCGTGGCGGTCGCTGGCGGGATGCCCGCCGCTACCCG
>DATMNS010000035.1:0-9285 GCA_035568735.1 Chthoniobacterales bacterium
CGATAGTAGCTGGAATTCTCGAGCAACTCCGCGTGCGTGCCGATTTCTTTGATCCGGCCTTTCTCCATGACCACGATCTGGTCGGCAGACAAAATGGTGGAAAGCCGGTGCGCGATGGCGATCACGGTGCGCCCTTGCGCAAGGCGTTCGAGGGCGAGTTGGATCTGCTGTTCGGACTCGGAGTCAAGCGCAGAGGTGGCTTCGTCGAGGAGCAGGACCGGGGCATTCTTGAGCAGGGCGCGGGCGATGGCAAGCCGCTGTTGTTGTCCGCCGGAGAGCAGACATCCCTTATCGCCGATGATAGTCTCGTAGCCTTTCGGCTGGGCCATGATGAACTCGTGCGCGTAAGCGGTTTTGGCGGCGTCATAAATCTCCTCCTTCGTGGCATCGAGTCGGCCGAACAGGATATTTTGGAATATGGTGTCGTGGAAAAGGAACGTTTCCTGTGAAACGAGCCCGATTTGTTGGCGCAGCGATTTCTGCGTGACCGCGCGCAGATCGCGGCCATCGATACGCAAGACGCCAACGGTTGGGTCGTAAAGGCGCAAGAGGAGGGAAAGGATGGTGCTTTTCCCCGCGCCACTCGCTCCAACGAGGGCGTAACTCTTGCCGGGTTCGATCTTGAGGCTGAAGTCCTTCAACGCATCATCAATGCCGCCGACGTAGCGGAAGTTGATGTGCTCCAACTCGAGCGCACCCTTCGAGGAGGTAAGTGTGAGCGCGTCGGGTTTGTCCTGCACGCTCGAGTCGGAATCAAGGATGCGGAAAATCTCCACCGTCGCCTGGATGGAGCGCTGCATCGTGATGTGGATGCGGCTAAGCGTCTTGATCGGATCGTAGAGGAGGAAAATGCCCGCGATGAGAGCCATGAATTTCGCGGCCGGGAGGTGCGCAAAGTAGACGTAGAGAAGGGCGAAGCCGACCCCAATTGCGGCGATCGACTCGACGAGGGGCGAAACGGCCTCCATCGAGCGCGTAATGCGCATCGAATTGTCGAACTGGATTCGGTTACTGCGCCGGAACGATTTTTCCTGGTACTCCTCGCGCGCAAACGACTTCACCACCCGAATGCCGGCGAAGGTTTCCTGCATCGTCACGACCATTTGGCCGAGTTCTTCCTGCTGACCCATGACCGCCTTGCGGGCGCGCTTCCCATACATCCTGAGCGGCACGAGGCAGCTCGGGAAGAGCACAAGGGTCACGAGCGTGAACTTCCAATCCATGTAGAGCAGCACGCTGACGCCGCCGATGATCGCGACCGGCTGCTTAAACAAGTCGCTGCTGACGCTGGAGAGCGCCGCCTGCATCATCTGGGTGTCGTTGGTGATGCGGGACATGAGAAAGCCCGAGTGCATCTTGTTAAAGAAGTCCATCGAGTGGCTCAGCATCTTGCCAAAGAGCTGGGTGCGGATGTCGGTCAGCACTTTCGCGCTCACCCAAGTCATGTAGTAGGTGTTAACGTAGCCGCAGAGACTGCGGGCGATCATCACGGCAGGAATAGCGAGGCAAAGCAGGATGAGGGAATTAATCGGCGGCCCTTTGTCCATCAATTCCGGATGAGTCGCGAGAGTTGACGGCGAGGGTGTGGCCCCGTGGAAAACGACGCTGGCCACACTGGACAGGACTAGCGGCATGAGTGAGGTGATAAAGCCAGCAAGGAAGCCAAAACCCAGGCCAACGATGAGCCGCATTTTATACGGCATGGCATAGGCAAAAAGTCGTCGGTAAGGACCCCACCCGATGCGGATGGTGGTCCAGAAAGACTGCTTCGGCTTTCGGATCTGCGGCTCGCTCATGCAACTGGCGCTGCCGGAATCGACAGCAGCGTCTGCATAGCATCGATCACCTGTTTCGTCGAGATTTCCTTCATCGCGACCGGAGGTTGGATCGGGACAAAATCGGTCGCCGGATGGTCGTTTCCGGCGTTCAAAACGATCGCCGGCGTCGAGCGCGGCCGCCAGTGGAACGGATTGGTCGGCCCGAAAAGGGCAACCTGGGGCGTGCCGAGCGCGGCAGCGAGGTGCATCGGCGCGGAATCGATCGTGAGGAGCAACCGCGCCTGCTGCAACAAGACCGCGAGGGAGAGGAGATCAAGATGTCCGGAGAGATCGACCACCGGTTGGTCGAGGTGCTTCTTGATTCGCGCGATGTGCTCCTGCTCCATCCGCGCCTTTCCGCCGGTGAGCACGACCGGCATCTGCTCGTGTGCGGTGATCCGGTTCGCCACTTCCGCCCAGCGCCGCGCCAGCCAGAATTTTTCGGCGCGCGCTGATCCCGGGTGGAGAATGACAAAATCCCCGGCAAGGTGGTGCGCGTTCATGATGGCAGCGGCGCGAGCCTTTGCCTCTGGCGGCAGGGCGAGTCGAATCTCCGGCGAAGCGTCGTGCACCCCAAGCGGCGCGAGCAACGCGAGGTGGTGATCGACCGTGTGCGCGAATCGGACCTGCGACGGAACGAATTCGTTATAACTCAGTTGCCGGAGCGGCTCGCGTCGGATCGTGTCGTAGGTGATCCGGTTCCGCGCCCCGGAGAGCGCGGTGAGAAAAGCTGAGCGGTCCGTGCGCGAAAAGTCGAGGCAGTAGTCGAAGGTGGAGGTCGCGAGCGCGAACCATTGGGGCGCGTCGGTCACGCGCCCGCGGGCCACGAAAGTATGATCTACCCCGGGAATGGCCGGCAGCAGCTCGCGCGAGCCGTGCGCAACGATGAGCGAGATTTTGGCCGCCGGAAAACTCTTCCGCAGCGCGGCGATCGCGGGGACGGTCAGAACCAGATCACCGATCCGTTTGAGCTGGATGAGGAGAACGTTCAAACACTCTCCTAACGAGGCTGTGCCTCAGAGGGGAAGTGACGAGTGACGAAAGAACGGATGGAATGACGAATTCCGCACGGCGAAGGACGAATCAATGACCAAGCACGAAGTCCAAATGATGGGTCGCCAGACGACGCGAATTGCTCATTCGACCTTGGGAATTGGTTCGTCATTCCATTCGCATTGCCACCTCGTAAGCGTCCAGCAGGCGCGCGCGGAAATGGTCCCAGGTGAAATTTTCCACCACCCGCCGGCGAGCGGCGATGCTCATCTGCTCCACGATTTCCGGATGATCGTAGAGCTGCTGAATGGCGGCCACGAGCGTATCGACGTCGGCCGGCGGAACGATGATTCCCTGCAAGCCATCCTCCACCACATCGCCCGCTTCGCGCGTCGTGATTTGTGGCAACCCGCAAGCCGCCGCCTCGTAGGTGACTTTTGCGCTGCCTTCGCATTGCGAAGGGAAAACGTGAATCGTCGACTGGCGCAGATATTTTTCCGGCTCGCGGGCGAAACCGATCACCTTGACGCTCTCGTCCGCATACTTTTCGAGATACGGCCTGATCTCGGCGTGCACCGAGCCGACGAGCCAGAGTTCCGCATTCTTGAGCTTGAGGCGATGCCAGGCTTCGAGCAAATGGTGCACCCCTTTGCGCTCGATCAGCGCGCCGGAAAAAACCGCACGGAAATGCGCCGGCCGCGCGCCGGGCGTAAAGCGGTCGACATTCACCCCGCGTGGCAGGTAAAAAAGTTTCTGCTCGGGAAAGCCCTGGACGCGAAAAGTCTCGGCCGCCCGCTCCGAGAGCACGAGGATCAAATCCGCGAGATCGTATTCTTCGACAAATCGATCGCGCTGGAGGAGCAGATCTTCCTTCCACCGTTTTCGCCAGGGCAATTCTGGCTCCGGCGGCGGAGGGGCAGCTCCCCGTTTTACCTTGCCGCGGTCGCGATGCCAGGTCGGGATCTCAAGGACCGATGGGATTCCGCGTTTGCGTGCTTCGCGGAGCGAGAGTAGACAGTCGCCCGACCAGCTGTGAAACAAATCGTAGCGGCCGGTGGTGAGATGCCGCGCTGTGATCCAGTCGAGATATTTCTTTTTCGCGCCGTAATAATATGGGCTGTCGAGGAACGAAAGGAGCCGCACCGGGTGCCAGCGCAGCGAATCGATCCGGGCCGCCGGAATTTCCGTCTGCCGGTTATCGTAGGCGACGGCTTTGCCGAGAAACCCGCCATGATAGGAGGCGCGCAACGTTTCGAACGCATCCGTATCCAGGCCCGAGCCGCCGATGCGCGCAAAGATCGAGTAAAGCAGATGGTTCGGCAAAATGCGCCGTGGCGTTGCCATCGAGATTGCGCGCGGCGGGGCTTTTAGAGTTTCACCCACCATGACCCTAACATTATTGTTGGGAATGCGGGCAAGTAAAGGGTAGAACTCCCGCGTGCTGCCGGCCATGAGCGGTCCCCGCCTAACGATCGGTCTGGTGCGACGCGGTCATTCCGAGACCGGCGGCGCCGAAGCCTACTTGAAGCGCCTCGCTCGCGGCCTGAGCGAATCCGGCCACGCCACCCGGCTCTTTACCGATGCGGCCTGGCCGGCGCGCGAATGGCCCTGGGGGCCGATGACGCGACTCCGGGGAGAGAGCGCACGGCGCTTCGCCGATGAACTGGAAAAGATCGGACCGGAGGATCATTGCGACCTCCTGCTCAGTCTCGAGCGGGTCTGGCGCTGCGATGTTTACCGCGCGGGCGACGGCATTCACCAGGCTTGGATGCGCCGGCGCGCCGCCGTCTCCTCATTCGCCCGCAGATTGCTCAGTCGTCTCAACGCCAAGCACCGCGAAACGCTCGAACTCGAGAAGGCGCTCTTCACGGGCGGCGCCGGCCGCGTCATCGCCAACTCCCAAATGGTGAAACGTGAGGCGGAGGAATTCTACGGGTATCCGGCTGGCCAGATCGAGGTCGTGCCAAACGGTGTCCCGCTGGTGGAGTTCCAGCCGGATCCCGAGGCGCGCCGGCGGCGACGCAAAATCCTGCGCCTCCGGGATGACGAGATCGCGCTCCTTTTTGTCGGCTCCGGTTGGGAACGCAAAGGCCTGCGCTTCGCGCTCGACGCCGTCAAATCGTTAGGCACAAACTACCGCCTCCTGATCGCCGGCCGCGGCCGGCGGCGGCTGGCAAGTGGGAGTTCCGTCCAATGGCTCGGGGCCGTGCGCGATCTGCCCGCGCTCTACTC
This sequence comes from Chthoniobacterales bacterium, assembly GCA_035568735.1. Classification (GTDB taxonomy): domain Bacteria; phylum Verrucomicrobiota; class Verrucomicrobiia; order Chthoniobacterales; family UBA10450; genus Palsa-1392. Next base: position 5,043 of record DATMNS010000035.1, read on the forward strand.
GGCCGCCGACATCTTCCTCTTGCCGACCCTCTACGATCCGTTTTCGAATGCCTGCCTCGAGGCGCTCGCCGCCGGTCTGCCCGTTGTCACTACGCGCGCCAACGGCTTCAGTGAGATCATCGAGCATGGTGTCCATGGGTCGATCGTCGAGCGCGCCCCGGATACGGCGGAAATTCGCGCCGCCCTCCTTTTCTGGTCGGATCCCGAGCGCCGGCGCGCCGCGCGCTCAGCGATTCTCGAGCGCGCCGGTCACTTTGATATCTCGGTCAACGTCGAGCGCACGCTCGCCGTCCTTCATTTGGCCCGCAACGCCGATGCGGAATCGGGGAAAATACGGAAGACCTGATCGAGCCGCGCGATTTCGAAAATCGGCCGGACACCCTCCTGCAAGCCACTGAGGGCGAATTTGCCGCCGTAACCGCCGACGTTTTGCATCGCCTCGATCAGCACCGCGAGACCGGAGCTGTCGATGTAGTTGACTTTGGAGAGATCGACGACCACTTGCAGCGGCTTCTTCGCGATCAGCGCAGCGAGCGACGCGCTAACCTGCGGCGACACATGAAGGTCAATTTCGCCTTCGAGGGGAAGAACGTTAGGTTGGCTGGCAGGCATGACGCGTAGCAAACCATGTCACTCTTGCCCGTTCCGTCAATCGCGGCACTCGTTGCGGTTCAACTCGTGCTCGTGTCATGAAGCAAAAGGGGATCGATCACGAGCAGGAGTAAGACATGGATTCCTCACCAGCCGAGATCGGCCATGACCGCATCCAACTTGGAGAAATCGTCCACGATTCGGTCCGGTTGGTGAGTGGCCAGTTGCGCGCGCGAAAAATTTCCGGTCGCCACGGCGATCGTCCGCGCGCCGATCGCCTTGCCGCACGCGATATCGTGTGGTGTATCCCCAATCACATCGATCTCGGCCGCGGTGAAATCGATCGCGTGCTTTTCGCGCGCGCGCCTTTGGGCGAAAGGTCCGAGCTCGTTGCGATCGTAATGATCGTCGGCGAAGGCGCCGAATTCGAAAAAATCCCAAATACCGTAGTGCGCAAGTTTCAGCTCCGCGCCGCGCCGCAGATTACCAGTGAGCAGGGCGAGGACGTTCTGCGGCCGCGCTTGCAAGCGCGGGAGCAACTCCTTCACGCCCGGGAGAAGTTTTCCCTTCCGCAGTGGCAGTTCCCGCGCGAGGAAGTCGACATAGAGATCGAGGAACGCCGCGGTCATTTCCTCGTTCACGGCAATATTTTGCTTCCGCAAAATTTGGTGGACGATGCCGGTGTCGGTCTGGCCCGCGATCTCCACTCCGCGCAGGTCGTCGGTCACGCCAAATTGTTGCTGGAGCACGTCCTTGAGCGATTGGATGCCGGCGCCCCCGGAATCAATCAGGGTGCCGTCGATGTCGAAGAGGAGAAGGCGCTTTGGAATTGATGATTTCAGATTGAAGATTTCTGATTGAAAAGCGGATCGGGCAAACCGAAATCTGAAATTCCCTATCGCGGCCGTCTCGCGCCGTCGCCGACCGGTTACCTGCATGCCGGCCACGCGCTCACCTTCTGGCGCGCGCAGGAGCGCTGCCGCGAACGCGATGGCGCGCTCGTCCTGCGCGTGGAAGATCTCGATCGCGCGCGCTGCCGGCCGGAATTCCGGGAGGCGATTTTCGAAGATCTGCGCTGGTTTGGTTTGCAGTGGGCGGAGGGCCCGTTTCTGCAAAGCGAACGCCGCCTGTTCTACCTTGAAGCTTGGAAAAAATTGCGCGACCACGGTCTGGTGTATCCCTGCAACTGCTCGCGCCGCGACGTGACGAGCGCGGCCGGCGCGCCGCACGCCGAGGAGGAGGAACCGCTTTACCCGGGCACCTGCCGGCCCTCCTGCCTAACGATTCCCGTGGCGGATGATCCGGCGGGGGTGAACTGGCGCTTCCGCGTTCCCGAGAACGATGCGCTCCAATTTTTCGACCAATGCGCGGGCCGACAGCGCGTGATCGCGGGCCGCGACTTCGGCGATTTCATTATATGGCGGAAGGACGACGTTCCTGCCTACCAGCTCGCCGTGGTGGTCGATGACGCCGCCATGCGGATCACGGAGGTGGTGCGCGGTGCCGACCTGCTCCTCTCCACTTTCCGGCAACTACTCCTTTATCGCGCGCTCGATTTGCCCGCGCCGGATTTTTGTCACCTGCCGCTCGTGACCGATTCGTCAGGCCAACGCCTCGCGAAACGCCACAACGCCCTCAGTCTGCGCACGTTGCGGGCAGAGGGAGTAACACCTGACGAAATTCGGCGGCGGTTCGCATTGTAGGGCGCGCCATCCTGGCCGCCCCGCGGTGGATACCCAAACGGGGGCGGCCGGGATGGCGCGCCCTACAACGGCCCGTGAATCTGGAACAGACCGAGCATGCTCAAGAGAAACGCGAGGATGGCGAGCGCCGCAGCCGCCAGGATTGCGGTCGCAACGGTGTCCTTTTCCTTCTGACGGTACGGAAAGGGCGAAGCGTTGGCAAAGTCCGCCGGCCTTGCGCTTGTCTCGGCCGGCCGCGGTTCGATTTCGTCCGCATCGGTTAAAGGTTGCGCTTCACCGGTCGCATCCGATTCGTAGCGCGCTTCCACTTTTCCGAATCGGATCCGGTCACCGATCCGGAGAAAGGTGTCGGTCACCAGTTCGCTGTTCACGCGGGTGCCGTTGGTCGAGCCGAGATCCTCGAGCTGATAACGGCCATCGGTGAGAAGGAGCCGAGCATGCCGGCTGGAGACCGACGGGTCATCGATCTGGATCATGTTGTCGGGCCCATGCCCAATCGTGATCTGGTTCTCGGTCAACTCGTGCAGCGCGCGCGCGTGTTCCAGGAGAATGGAAAGCTTCGGCATGCCGCAGCAGTATCAGGAGATCCAGTCTCCAGCAACGGCAATAGCAGGCTTCTTCGAGCTTCGTCATTGGATCATTGTTTCGAGCTTCAACATTCGGATTTCGTCATTTCCTCCTAAACACTTCGACCGCATTCCACTCTTCATCCGGCGGCGTCTGCTCGTACTCGAGCGCTCGCTCCAGATACATTTTGGCCAGGAAATCCTTCGGGTAGGCCTCAAGGAACCGGGTGAGGAGAATTTTCGCTTCGCCAAATTCACGCAGCCGAAATTTCTTAAACGCCTCCTCGTAGCCCTCGAGATGTCGCAGAAAATCGGGGTCAATCCCTGCACTCCGCGCGGCGATCAGGGTCGTGATTTCCACCGGCTCGTTTTTTCCTTTCACCTGCACTCGCGCCACCGAGCGAACATGGAATTCGTCGCGCACCAGCTCGGTGGCGGTCGGCCCGAGCAGGATATCCAGCCCGTAAATTCTCGTCAGGCCTTCGAGGCGTGAAGCGAGATTGACCGCGTCGCCGATCACCGTCGGGTCGGCTTTTTCCTGCGAGCCGATGTTGCCGCCCAGCACATCGCCCTGGTTGATCCCGATGCCGATGGCAAACGGCGCAATCCCGCGCGCATGCCAGCCGGCATTCAGGGTCCACAACTCGCGCCGCATGGCCAGCGCCGCGCGCGCCGCCATCTTCGTATCCTCCGCTTTGCCATGACTGCGCACATTGCCCCAGACCGCCATGACCGCGTCGCCGATGAATTTATCGAGTGTCCCCCCATGGTCGAAAACGGCTTTCGTCATTTGGCTCAGGTATTCGTTGAGTTGTTTGACGAGCGCTTCCGGATCGGCGTTTTCCGTCAGGCTGGTGAAGCCGACGATGTCGGAAAACAAAATCGTGGCCGGGATACGGACACCTTTGAGGCTGCTATAAAAGCCGCCGGGGTTATCGAGAATTTCTTCGACCAGGTTTCTTGAGACATAACGCTCGAGAGTCCGGCGAGTGCGCAGTTTCTCGATCCGCTCCAGCGCGTATTCGTAGCCTAACGAAAAGGCGCCGCTCAGCACGAAAACCGTCAAGACCGGCACCGTAATCAGGAGCAGGCCGCGATAATCGAACGCGATCCGGGCCGCCGCGAAATAAGCGATCGTGGTTCCGGCGAGGAGGAACAAGACGGTCAGCGGACGCTGCACGAATGCGATCAGCGCCCAGGCGAGCGCGCCGGCCGCGATCACCAAAAGAAAATCGACTGCCAGCGGTGTCATCCAGAGGAACTCGTGCGCGAGGGCCGCGGCCATCACTTCGAGATGAATCTTGGGTCCCAGCCGGCCCGGACCGAGGGGTGTATCGACGACGTCGTGCCAGATCTGGGCCGTCCCGCCCACCATCACGACCT
>DATMNS010000036.1:0-9820 GCA_035568735.1 Chthoniobacterales bacterium
CTCCACTTCGGCGACCGGCAGCGACCAAAGAAAAATCGCGAGGCAGACGAGCAAGGCGACCGGCAGGATCGTCCAGAGCGTTCGGTTTGAAATGGGCAGGTTCACTGGTTGGAACTATGCACGTTGGCGGTGGTCTCGTCCGAGAATTGAAAGTAGCGGCCGGTCGCGCGATCCCATTCCGCGAGCGCCATCTCTTGCTCGTAGGCGGCTTTCAGGATGCCACTGCGAGTCGCGAGCAAGCCCGCTTCCGCGGTGCGAAAGTCCAACTGCGAAGTGAGGCCCTGCTCCCAGCTGTTCTCGACGACCGCAACATTTTTCTCCGCCACTGCGACTGCCTTGCTCAGCGAATCATGGCGCGCGGCGATCGCCCGCAGATTATCCTGCAGGACCGCCAATTCCCGCAGGACACTCGCTTCGAGTTTCTTTAATTGCAGTTCGTTCATTTCGCGGATGGATCGCTCCCGCAGGACCGCCCAGCCGACCTTTCCGTTATCGATTACCCGCCAGGTGTAACTCGGGCCGGCCCGGATCTCCGACGAAACAAGATCGTCGGTCCGTTGCGCGGAACCGGAGCTGGCCTGTTGGATAGTCACGGGAATGTAGCGGCCGAAAAGCTCGAGATCGAGTCGCGGATAATATGCGGCCGCGCTGATTCGCTGATCTTCGCGCCCGGCCCGCACCAGCAGGCGCGCCAGGCGCAGATCAGCGCGACGCTCGAGCGCAGCGCTGGTCTCGCTCGCGAGGGGAAAATTCACCGGGCGGAAATCCAACGCTCCCTCGGGAGAAGGCAAGGCCGCGCCCGGCGCGAGATCGGCGCCTATCGCCGTCGCCAGTTGCAGAATCGCCGCGCCGTAGGAGCGGTGTGCGTCCTCGATTTGGGGATCGAGCTCCCGCGCGAGGAGTGTCGCGCTGGCGAGCGCGCTGCGATCCACGTCGCCCGCCTCATAGCGCGCCTCCTGGCTCGTTAGGTTGGCATCGAGGCGCGAGCGTTGCGACCGGCCGAGTTCTTCGAGCGAGCGTTCATAAAGCGCGGTGTAAAATGCGGTGCGCCCGGCGTGCAGTTGTTCGACGACCGCGACATTCAATTGCTGGGCGGCGAGCAGCACCTCGATGTCGCCGCGGCGCAAGGAAGCTGGAATTGCCACTTGGAAAAGCGCCTGGCGCACGGTCCCCTGCGCGAAACCGAACGGCTCGGTCGGTGCCTGACCGGCACGATGGCCGCCCTGCACTCCCCCGAGAATCCCCACGGCAACGTCGGGCAGCGCGATGGAGCGAAAGACGAGGCGCTGGCCGGCGGCTTGTTCGACTGCGGTCTTTGCCTGCTGGATGCGCGGATTTTTTTCGAGAGAGCGCGCGAGCGCGGCATCGAGCGTCAAGCCGCGCGCCGCGGGCAGACTAACGAATGCCAGCGCGAGCCAGATGAAAAAAAGCCGCTTCATTTTCCCTGGCCAAGCGAAGATGGCGGACGAGCGAATTGAAAAACCTGCTCACCCGCAGCCGCGCCTTTTGGTTGGTCCGCCTTGGTCGAGCGCACTTCAAAAGCAAGCGTCGCGGAATCGCGGCTCGAGGCGCGATCGAGTCGCGCCAGCGCCGCATTATGCAGATAGATCGCACTCAGCCGGGTCGTGCGGGTCCGCGTCACATCGGCAGCCGCCTGGAGAACATCGAGCTGCGTCCCCAGCCCCGCCGCGAAATTGCTTTTCGCGAAAGTGAGCGCATCATCCGCCGTCTGGACGTTCTTCGACTGCGCCTGGAGAACGCTGTCGGCCTGCTGCAAATCGAGAAATGCGCTGCGCACCTCGGACTCGATCCCGAGCTTGACGGCCTTGAGAGCAAGGAGGGCGCCGTCCCGCCGCGCGCGCGTCGCCTCCATCCGGCCGCGCGTGGCGTAGCCATCGAAGAGGGCCCACGAGCCATTGAGACCAACGACGTAACCATGATTGAATTCCGGGCCGACCAGCGGGTCGCGTTCGCTGTAGACTTCGTAGCCAGTGAAAAATTCGACGTGCGGACGCGTGGCACTGCGATCGATTTCCAGCTGCTTCTCTTCGATCGCGACATCTTTTTGCGCGGACCTGATCTCGGGTCGCTCGGCCAGCGCGCGCGCCAGGGTGGCATCGAGATCGGGGTGACGCGGTTCGTACTGCAAAGTGCCGACCGCTTCGAATTGCGGTTCGCCGGAGGAGCGGGCGTCGATCCCGCAAAGGTCGCTCAGGTGCAGATAAGAATTGCGCAAATCGGTTTGCGCCTGCACCAGCTCGGGTTCTTCGTTGGCGAGCGCGACCTCGGCGCGACTGGCATCCAGCGGGCCAACCGTCCCGGCGCTCAAGCGTTCGCGCTGGCTTTTCAATTCCTCGCGCAGCACGCCGACCGATTGTTCGCGGACAAGGATTTTCTCACGATTCAAAAGCAATTCGTAGAACGCGAGGCGCACATCCATCGTCACGCGATCGGTTACGGTTTCGAACTCGTCCTGTTGCTTGGCCAGGTTCAATTGGGCGATCGCCACCTGATTACTGGTGGCGCCGCCGGTGTAAAGATTTTGGACCACCCGGACCGAGGTGCTGTAATCATCCGGGCGCAGCCGCGTCGATTCCGCGTCCTCGCGCCGGCGATAAAGCCCACTGGAAACGACCGAGGGAAGATAACCCGAGCGCGCTTCGACCTGGCCTCCGTGCGCCGCCTGAATTTTCTTCCGGGCGATCGCGATTTCCGGATTCTGGTCCTGTGCCAGCCTAACGACGTCGTCGATCGTGTAGCGGGGCGCGCCCCGGACGGGGGCGATCGAGGGCAGCGCAACGAGCGCCAGAAGCGCGAGGCGAAAGACCGATCGCATGGGTTTTTCTCAACGGCGGCCCACTCTTTCGCAACTAAATTCCCTCACCACAGGATGTCGAACGGCTTTCGAGCCACGGCGGACCGGGAAAATTACGGCCGCCACCCAACTTCTTCGCGGCTATTCCTTTAATAAATCCTGCGCCGGGGTTAGGCTGGGGCGAAAAGGACGCCGCCCAGTCGCAGAAGAGCCGGTTCACTTTGCATCTTGCTCCCGATGAATGACTGCGCCAAGGTTGGCGCTTCTCATGAGTAAAATCCCTGTCGCCATTATCGGTGTGGGCAACTGCGCCAGCTCGCTGGTCCAGGGAATCAGCTTTTATGGCGGTACGCCGCGCAACGGCGCGAGCGTCGGCCTGATGCATCAGCAGGTCGGGCCCTATTGGCCGGACGATATTGAAGTAGTGGCCGCGTTCGATGTCGATCGCCGCAAAGTGGGGATCGATGTCAGTGAAGCGATTTTCGCTCCGCCGAATTGCACCAAGATTTTTTGCGAAAAAATCGCGAAAACGGGGACGATCGTAAAAATGGGCTGTGTCCTGGATGGAGTGGGCGCGCACATGAGCGGATATGATCCGCTGCGGACGTTCCAGCCGCTCGAGAAAGAATCGACCCGCGAGCGCATCATCGCGGAGTTGGAGGAATCCGGCGCCGAGATCATGGTCAATTATCTGCCGGTCGGCTCGGAGGAAGCGACGCGCTTCTACGTGGGATGCGCGCTCGAAGCCGGGCTCGCCCTCGTCAATAATATCCCGGTTTTCATCGCGAGCGATCCCGTCTGGGCGAAACGTTTCGAGGAGAAAAATCTTCCGCTCGTCGGCGACGACATCAAGGCGCAGATGGGCGCGACCGTCCTCCATCGCACGATCGTCGATCTTTTCCGCAAGCGCGGAGTGAAAATCGAGCGCACCTATCAGTTGAACACCGGCGGCAATACTGATTTTCTTAACATGCTGAATCGCGGCCGGCTCGAGTCGAAGAAAACTTCGAAAACGGAAGCCGTCCAATCGGTCATCGGCGCGCGCCTCGCCGACGAGAACATTCATATCGGACCGAGCGATTACGTTCCCTGGCAGAACGACAACAAAATCTGTTTCATTCGCGTCGAGGGCAAGCTCTTTGGGGACGTGCCGATGGAGATCGACCTCAAGCTTTCGGTCGAGGATTCGCCGAATTCCGCGGGGGTTGCGATTGATGCCATTCGTTGCTGCAAACTCGCGCTCGATCGCGGGAAAGGCGGCGTCCTGCATTCCGCCTCGGCCTATTTTTCGAAGCACCCGGCGATCCAGTTGACCGACGACGAGGCTTATCAGCACGTCGAGGAATTCATCCGCGGCGAGCGCGATTCGTAGTGATCTGTGCGGTTGGAGCGATTGTCGCCGGGGGCGTTGACCCCGGTCGGCTCCCGGTGCCGGGTTGTGCGCGCCGGGATCAACGCTCGCGGCTCCAATGAGCGAAGAGATCTGGCTGAGCTGCCGCGCGATCGAGCGCTACCTGGGCGAGGATGACTCGCGGGTCCACGCGCTGCGCGGGGTCTCGCTCGATCTCGAGCCGGGCAGCGTCCACGCGGTCGTTGGTCCTTCGGGTTGCGGCAAGAGCACCCTCCTCTATATCCTCGGCTTGCTCGATTATCCCGACGCCGGCACGCTCACGATCGACGGCCACCTCATGGCGCAATTGCCCGATGACGAGGTGGCACGGAAACGGAATGAGCTCCTCGGTTTCATCTTCCAATTCCATTTCCTGCTCGAAGATTTCACCGCGCAGGAAAACGTCATGATCCCGATGCGGCGGCTCGGTCGCCTCACGGAAGAGGCGATGCTGGAACGCGCCGCCCGGTTGCTCGAGGAGGTTGATCTCGGGGGGAAACTTCGCCGGCCGAGCCGGCATCTTTCCGGCGGCGAACAGCAGCGGGTGGCGATCGCCCGCGCTCTGGCGAACGATCCGCACGTCATCCTGGCGGATGAGCCGACCGGCAATCTCGACACCAAGAATTCCCGCCGAGCCTTTCGCTTGTTGCAGAAAATCGTGCGCGAGGAGCGCAAAGCTTTGCTCCTCGTCACGCACAACCCGGAGATCGCGGAAGCGTGCGATTGGATCCACGAAATGCAGGACGGCGTGATCGTCGGCAGCCATCCGCGCGGACAAAGGACGGCTTTCTCGGATGCTTAGGCTCCGGGCCTGGCGGTGTCGTTAGGGAAAGGGCTCACGGCGGGAAACTGGACTCGCCGCAGCGAGTCCTCCGCGATCAGAAGTCAATGTTACGCGGCGCTAGCTTTTCCGTTTGAAAAGTTGATCGAGCACCGCGCGGTCGTTAGGCTCAAGTCCAATTATCCGCCAGGCGATGAAGTATCCGGCGAGATAAAGCGCGGCCGCGGCGAGGTCCGACCACCACGCCGGACTCACCCAACGCAGGAGCAGGGCGCAGGGGAGAGCGAGGAGCGCCGCGATCCATGGCTTGAAAAGCGCGTGCCATGGCCAGCGCCATTCGTAGTAATAGCGGATCTCGGCCCAGCGCAGCAGACCCTTGATCATATAGGGGCACAGGACGCCGAAAGCCGCTCCGAGCGCGCCGTAGGCGGGAATGAGAACGAGGTTCAATCCGACGGCGGCGACGAAGGCGATCGTCGAGTTCATCAGGTTGATCTTCGGGCGTTCCACCATCAGGATCGTCTCGCCCAGACTAACGAACGCGTTCAACGCGCAACCGCACCCGATGAGCGCCGCCCAGAGGCCGCCCCGGTAAAACGTTGGTCCGAAAATCGCCATGATCGCACCGCCGGCCAGCGCCAGCACGACGACGGCTGGGAGCAGGATCGCCAGCATCCAGCGGGCAAGATATCCGTAGCTCGCTTCGGCTTCGCGGATTTGGCGGCCGCCCACCTGTCGCGCGACGATCGGGGTGAAGATCGGGGTAAAGGACTGGCTCACTTTGCGCAGGCCGCCTCCTACTTCGACTGCCGCCGCGTAAATCCCGAGAGTCTGGAGCGTCACCCCCGGCGCGCGGCCGACGAACCAGCCGAGCATGATGAGGTCGATGCGCATGATGCCGATGTTGAGCAGATCGTAGAGCGCGATCGGGGCCGAGGTACGCAGCAGCGAGGGCACCAAGTCGTCGTTAGGCAAAACCGCGCCCGCTCCCTGCGCAGTGAACAAACGCCGCGCGAGAAAGAAAGCGACGAGTCCCGAAGCCAGCGTTCCGGCGATGCCGGCGAATTCCGGCGCGAGCTGCCGCGCGCCGAGCGCAAACGCGACCAGAAGCGCAGCCGCGGTGCCGAAGCTTTCCGTTAGGCCGCGCGAATAAATGTCGTGCTGCATGACCGTCATCCCGCGCGAGAAAGCCGTGTTCACCCGGTAGAGCGTGACGCCCGGCAAAGCGAGAAGCATGACCGCGCTCGCCCGCGCAAACTCCGGTCGCAGGCCGGCCGCGGGCCCGAAAGTCCAGAGCAGAAAAAAACCGCCGACGGCCAGCAACACGCTGCTGGTGCAGGAGACGATCAGCGCCGCCCGTCGCACCCGGCGACTGCTCTCGCGGTCCCCCGTCCCTTTCGCTTGGGCGATGAACGCAATCGCGCTGTAATCGAAGCCGAGCGTGCAGAATTTGCTCACCAAATCCATCGTCGCCCAGGCCAGACCGAAGATGCCGAGGACTGCGCTGCCGAGGAGCCGCGCGACAAGGAAGGTGAAAATTCCGCGCAGATTCGAAGCGAGAAACGCCAGCGTGTTGATCGCGGCGCCGCGCGCGAGCGTTGCCCCGTGAGAGGAAGAGTCTTTGTCCATCTCAGTCACCGGTTCGTTGCGACTGCGTCGTGGTACACTGCCAGCGTTTCTTTGGCACACCGATCCCACGAAAAATCCCGGGAACGCGCCAGGCCCTGGCCGGCGAGAGACTCCCTCAATCCGGGCGACTGAACGAAATCGCGCAAGGCGTTCGCCAGCCCGGTGACGTCTCCCGCTTTGAAGAGAAGCGCAGTTCCCGCCGTCACCTCGCGGAGCGGCGGAATATCGCTCGCCACCACCGGGCAACCGCAGGCCATCGCCTCCAAGACCGGCAAACCGAAGCCTTCGTAAACGGACGGCTGAATCAATCCGCCAGCGGCCTGCAAGAGCGTGACCAAATCCGGCCGTGCCACCGTTTCCAGCCAGACCACGCGATCGTCGACCTGGAGTTGTTTCGCCAATCGCACGAGCCCTTTGCTGGCCTTGCGCCGTTGCACCACAACGAGGAGCCAGGGGCGGGGAACCGCCCTGCCGAAAGCGGCGAGCGCCAGATCATGCCGCTTGCTCGGAGTGTTCGCGCCCACCAGCAGCAGATAGGGTGCTTCACTTTTCGTTAGGCGGGCGGCGCGTTCCTGCGCCGCCGCTGGGTCGTTAGGCGGGCCGAGATCGCGGTCCGGCGCCGACCAGATGACGGTCAGCCGTTTGGCCGCCTCCGGGAGCAACGCGCAAATGCGATCCGCCGTCGCCCGGCTTTGCGCGACCAACCGAGTCGCTTCCCGGAGCGCGCGCCAGACGGCCTGCCGGTAGTAAACGCTCTTCACCACCCGCTCGAGCCCCTGCAAGTGCATCGCCGGCTCTTCGAGCGCCATCACATCGTGCACCGTGATCACACTCGCGCAGGGCAGACCACGCGGCATCAGGTTGTGCGGACTGTGGAAAACATCGACCTCTGCGAACGAAGCGTAATGCTCGGGCCAAAGGACCGGCCACGGCGAATTCGGTCCGGCCTTCACGATCGTGGCCGAAGTATTCGGCGCGGGCGAAAGCGGCCGTGGTGCCAGCGGATGGGCCCAGAAAAAAAAATGATCGGACGCCGCCAGGGAGGGCAGCCGTTCGACCAGCGCCTGCACATAGGCGCCGATCCCGCTGGGTTTTTCGCGCACGTAGCGCGCGTCGATCGCGATGCGGAGCGCGCGAGATGGCGAAGAAGATTCCATGGTGGGTACGAGAACTCGTTCGACTCGGTTGCGAACGAAGCCTTTCAATCAGATAAAGTCCGAGCTTACAACTGGAAGCGAACCGATCGGGATGAAGAAAATTTTTCTCACTGGCGCCAGCTCCGGCATCGGATTGGCCATCGCCCAAAAACTTTGTGCCGCCGGTCACGAAGTTTGGGGAACTTCGCGCGACCCGGCCCGCATCCCGTCGTTAGGCAAGCTCCACCCGGTGCACCTCGATCTGGCCGAGCTGGAGGGAATTCGCGGCGCCTTCGAAAATTCCTGGCGCGAAGCCGGCTACTTCGATGTCCTGATCAACAACGCGGGCGGGGGACATTTCGACGCCGCGGAAATTCTCGGACCGGAAAGGATCGAAGAGTTGTTCCGGACCCTGGTCTTTGCGCACATCGAGCTTTGCCGGCTGGCCCTCGGCGCGATGAACGCGCGGCAATCCGGGCTGATTATCAACGTGACATCGCTCGCCTCACGTCTTCCGGTGCCCTACATGTCCGCCTACAACGCGGCCAAGGCGGCGATGGCTTCCTACACGTTTTCGCTCCAGCTCGAGCCCCGGAATCGCCGGGTGCGAATTGTCGATCTGCAGCCGGCCGACATCCGCACGAGCTTCAACGACTCCATTTCGCCGCAGCCACCAGGCGACAGGCACGTCGCCAAAACGTGGGAGGTTGCCCAGAGAAACATGAGGAATGCGCCGCCGCCCGATCTCGTGGCGTGCCGGGTCCTGCGTTTGCTTGCATCCGCCAACCCGCCGCCACGCCTGACGGTCGGCGGTGTTTTTCAATCACGGATCGCGCCGCTGATCTTTCGCTTCCTGCCGCAACGAGTGCGGGTTTGGGGATTGAAAAATTATTACGGAATCTAGCGTGCGCTTCGCAGCCCGTGCGACGATCAACCAAGGCAAATAGGAGCAAGAGCCTCGGAAAAGAAAAACCTCCGCGCGCCCGCCTCAGGCGGGAAGCGAGTCCAAAGCTCCCCGCAAATCTTCAACCCAACAAACCAAAGAACTAAATCCTACCAAACCCGCCACCGCGCTTGACTCCCTTAGGGTTAGCTGTTGTCGGCCGCCACCGTTTCGACCCACTGCGCGCGCCAACCAGGGGCGTTGAATGGGTCGGCAAAGTATTGGGTTTCATGCGACACTTTTCCATCCCGAAACTCCATGATGCTCACGGTGTAGACGCGCTTGCCTTCGTAGATAATCACATACTCAGTGATCCAGAGATTGCTCTTTCCCAGGATGCGGCGAATCGAAAACCCAGATGGCCTGCCGGGATGATGACTACGCAGCGCCTGCAGGTTACTCCGACCGCGAATTATCTCGCCTGATTGTGGATACTCGCACACGATGTCATCGTGGTAGATATCATGTTCGGCAACTTGATCGCCCGCAGCAGACGCTGCCCAATGCCGATCAATGGCCATCCGAATGTTCTGCTCTTCCATTAGCGGCCTCCTTGAGCGGTTACGCGTTCATGAAACTGAACTTCGTCGACATCTAGACCTTATGGCTGCGGGCGCGGGGTGGGTGCGCGAGCGGCGGGTTGAAAAGGCGGGTGTGTTTGCCGTTCATATTTTCTCGCGGGCTACTCCGGTTGAGGGAGCAGAGCCGCACCAACCCCGAAGGGTTCGGGGTTGCAGTTTAACAAGTCGAACAAGCAAACACACCAATGGAAAAGGAACTCTATCTGGGACTGGATGTCCATAAAGACTGTATCGCCGCGGCGGTGGCCGAGAGCGGGCGCACTGGAGAGGTGCGCGACAGCGGTCATCAGCAATGATCTCCAGGCGCTGGAGAAGCGGGTCGGGCGGCCGCGCAAAGCGCAAGGCAAAACAGTCCGCCTGCTCGAAGTGGAAATATTGTAGTCATCTGAAATGTAAACGCGTGACAGGTGCCGGTTAGCTCCACTGATTGGTTAGGCGTTGCACGAGACTGCTAGTGCCCTGTATCACTTGCCCATCTAGCAGCCATTCCTCCTTTTCGCGCCTTGTCCGTCGCTGTGCATATACGTGACTCACGTATATCAAAC
>DATMNS010000037.1:0-6704 GCA_035568735.1 Chthoniobacterales bacterium
GGCCCTGGTACCGACCGTCGCTTACTATCCAGATTTTCATCGGGCTCATCGCCGGCGGATTCATCGGCTGGCTGCGTCCAGAGTGGGGTAACAAAGTTTACTTCCTCCGCGACATTTTTCTTAACCTCATCAAGGCGATCATCGCGCCGCTCGTCTTCTCGACCATCGTCGCCGGCATCGCGGGCGCGGGGAGTCTGAAGAAAGTGGGCCGGATGGGATTGAAAGCGATCATCTACTTCGAGATCGCGACCACGGCGGCCCTCTTCATCGGGCTCGCCGTTGTCAATTTCACGAAACCGGGCGTGGGCGTTGCGCTAATCGCCGGGCCTAACGACATCGTCAACACCGTCGCCCACACCCATCCTAGGACGCTCCTCGAGACCATCGTCCACATTTTCCCCGCGAGCGTGATTGACGCCATGGCGCGCGGCGACGTGCTCCAGATCGTCGCCTTCTCGGTCCTCTTTGCGATGGCGGTTTCGGCGGTGGGAGAAAAAGGCAAACCGATCGTGCGCGCGATGGAGAGCCTGATGCAGGTGATGTTCAAGTTCACCAACTACGTCATGATGTTTGCGCCCATCGGGGTCGGCGCAGCCATGGCGCACACGATTGCGAACCAGGGGCTCGGCGTGCTCTTCAACCTGGGTAATCTCATCCTTTCGCTTTACGCCGCTCTCGTGATTCTCACTGTCCTGGTCTTTGGCGGCGTGATCCTGCTCCTCCGCATTCCGCTGCGCCAGTTCGTTAGGGCGGTGCGCGAACCGGCCACGCTTGCTTTCGCCACCACGAGCAGCGAGTCGGCTCTCCCCAAGGCGATGGAATCGATGGAGCGCTTCGGCGTGCCTGCGGACATCGTCGGGTTGGTCATGCCCACGGGCTACTCGTTTAACCTCACCGGCTCGACGCTCTACCTGGCGATGGCTTCCGTTTTCGTGGCCCAGGCGGCGGAAACGACCACCGGCCATCACATTGGGCTCGGGCAACAGCTTACCACCATGCTCGCGCTCATGATCACCTCGAAGGGCGTGGCCGGCGTGCCGCGTTCTTCGCTCGTAATTTTGCTCGCGACCTTGAACAGTTTCCTGCCTGCCGGACTCGGTCCGCTCGGTGTGGCCGTCATCTTCGGCGTCGATGAGTTGATGGATATGGGCCGGACCTGCGTAAACGTGATCGGTAACTGTCTTGGCACCGTCGTCGTGGCGCGATGGGAAGGGGAGTTCAACGATGAGCGGGCGCGAGTCTTTGGAACGCCGCAAGAAATTGAGCTCGACTTGCGCGAAGGCGAGATCGCATTTGCGGAGGCGGCGCGCCATGACTAGCTGGCGCGCGCGCTGGAAAGCGTTCCGCTTCCCGATCGACCCCGAGAAACAGGCGTTGCTGCGGGCCCGCTGGGAATCGTTGCCTAACGAACTGCGGACGCCCAACCAGCTCGCCGGCCGTCATCTCACCCACTGCGGATTCACCACTGGCGCGAGCTATTGCTCCTTTCGTTGCACCCATTGCTATCTGCCGAAGAACGCGAACGAGGTCCCGATCCCGTCGCTCGCCGACATGAAGGAGCAGATCGAAGCGAACCGCCGCTTGCAGGGGCCGGGCGGCGGATTGCAGATCACCGGCGGCGATGTCGCCGATGCCTACTGGCGCGGCGGCCGCCAGGCAGAATTGGTCGAAATCGTCAGGCACGCCGTTGCTGTCGGGCTCGTTCCCATGTTGATGACGCACGGCCAGACTTTGCTCGAGCATCCGGAATTTCTGGAGGCACTCGTGCTCGAGGGCGGGCTCCGCCAGGTCGCCGTCCATATCGATCTGACCCAGGCCGGTCGGCACGGTTTTCCGATCAATCGCCTGACGAGCGAAAGCGATCTGCATCCGGTGCGGGAAGCGTTCACGAACCTGGCGCGGAAGATTCGCACGCGCACCGGATTTCCCTTCGAGCTCGCGCACAATTGCACCGTCACGGAGCGGAACATCGATTCGGTGCCCGAGGTCGTGCGCTGGTTTCTGGCCGATCCGGCGCGCTCGCGCATCTGGCGCATCCTGAGTTTTCAGCCGGAGGCGAACACCGGACGCACGATTTTTTCCCAGCATCCCGTGACGCCGGCGCTCGTCTGGGAAAAAATCTGTGCCGGGATGGGATTGCAACTGGACGGGAGCGCCTACCTCGGCGGTCATCCGGATTGCAACCAGGGAGCGAGCCTGCTCGTCGAGCAACGGCGCGGGCGTTATTTCCCGCTTTTGCCTAACGACGAGAGAACGAGACGGCTCTTCGCCGATATCCTGGCCGCGATCGGCGCGATCTCGACCATGACGACCGACTCCGACGGCGGGGCGTCGTTGCTGCCCTATCGGGTCGCGGGCGCCTTCGCGCGTCATCCGCGACTGGCCGGCCGCAGCCTGGCGCGTGCGGCCGCCTTGATTTTATCCGGCCAAATCCCGGTGACATTTCTCCGGGCGCTCGTGACCGGACGCGCCCACACGATCAACATCGGGACGCATAATTTCATGGACGCGAGCCGGGTCGCGAATGCGTCGAATGACCCCGTGACCCGTGCCCGCCTCGAGGCTTGCGTCTTCAAGGGCGCGGTCAAAAATCGCGCGACCGGAGAGTGGGAAACGGTCCCGATGTGCGCAATGAATGAATCGCGCTGGAGCGAGTTATACGCTGAGCGACTTGCGTAACACAGCCGTCTCGGCTGTCACGTCATGCGGGCGTCTCGCCTGCATAATCGACAACCTGCGGGCGAGACGCCCGCACTACGAGACAGGCTGGAAGCCTGTGTTACTTCGTCAGGTCGGCGCGATTCAGATCGAGGTCTTTTTGCTCGATCACTTTGACGTCGGGAAAACTTTTCTTGAGCGCCTCGAGAAAATCTCCGGCTTTGCCAACGATGACGAGACTGGTCGGCTGGGCGAGATATTTCTCGGCGAATTTGGTCACCGCCTCGCTCGAGACGGCATCGATCGACGGGATGTATTTATCGAGCGTATCGAGTGGCAGATCGTAGGTCGCGAGATCGGAGATCTCGGAAACGAAACCTCGATTGGTTTCAAGATTCCGCGCATAACGACCCGTCAGCACGGCCTGGCGGGACTTCAATTCCTCGCCTTTCACCGGGTCGCTCACGAGGCGTTTCAGTTCGGACTCCATCAGACCGGCCACCTCCGCGGCTGACTGATTTTTCGTCTGAGCCGAAGCGGCAAACGGACCCTCTTCGCGTCGTGGATCAATGGAGCTGCCGGCGCCGTAACTCAGCCCGCGCTTGATTCGAATTTCACGGTTGAGGCGCGAGACGAAGCCGTTGCCGAGCGCGGCGTTGGCCACCTGCGCGGAATAATAATCCGGCGAAGCGCGGGCGATGGCGGGCCGCGCCATCGTTACGGCGGCCTGGCCCGCCTCCGGCATATCGATCACGACCCCGCTCGGTTTCCAATCCGCCGCGCCGGAGCGAACCTTGTCGTTAGGCGCAGCTTCCCGGTTCTTCCAGTCGCCAAAATATTTTTCGGCGAACGCCTTGCCCTGCGCGAGCGTGATATCGCCCGCGAGGATGAAGGCCGCGTTGCGGGGCTGATAATATTTTTGGTAAAGCTGCGTGATCTGGTCACGGCCGATCGCCTGCACGGTTTCCAGCGTGCCGCCGGCCGCATGACCATAGGCGCCCGAACCAAACACCACCCGGGTCGTGACAAAACGCGCGAGCGAGCCCGGCTGTTGCAACGCGACCCGCAGGCCATCGAGCGCCTGGTTTTTCAAGCGATCGATTTCCTCCTGTTTGAAGGCCGGATGCCGCACCGTGTCGGCCAGGATCTTTAAGGCCTCGTCCGCCTTGTTCGATATCACGACCACAGTCGCAGCCGACGCGTCCCAGCCCGCGCCGGAATCGATCGACCCGCCTAACGACTCGATCGCGCTCGCGATCTCCGGCGCCGACATGGTGTCGGTTCCCTTGGTCAGTAAGTCACCGGTCAGGCTCGCGGTGCCCGCGTATCCGTCGGCGTCGACCTCGGCGCCGCTTCGGACCAACACTTGGGCGGCGAGGAGCGGAAGTCCCGGCCGCTCCGTCACGATCACGCGCAATCCATTATCCAGTCTCGTCTCCTTCGCCGTGGCGAACTTTGTCTCATGCGTCGCGGAAGGCGCCGGCGGCGCGTCGACCCCGCCGATGGCGAAGGCAGATGGAAGAGTCGTCAGGCAAAGAAGCACACCGAGAATAAGCGTTTTCATACCAAAACCCGAATGTCGAAATCCGAAGGAATTCCGAAGCCCGAAGTCCGAATTGCGCTTCCGCCTGATCGTTTTTTGATTCGTCATTGGTTCGCCCTTCGTCATTTGGCATTCGTCATTTGGCCGTTCGCCTTCATCGCTTCCGGCAAATATTCGATTACGACTTTCTTTTTCCCGGAGAGATAGCGGTTCATCGCTTCCTTCACCTGGTCGGCCGTCGCGGCCTGGAGTTTACCCAGGTCGGTGTTCACGCGATTCGGATCTCCATAGAGAACGACCGCCTCACCGAGCGCGCTCGCCTTGCCGTTGTTGGTCTCCCGCTCCACCAACTTTCCGGTGAGATAACGATTCTTTGCCTTCTCCAGTTCCGCGGGCGTGACGCCGTCTTTCAGAATTTTGTCGAGCTGCGCATTTAACGCCTTTTCCGCATCCGCCGGCGTCTTTCCGCTCGCCAGGATCATGCGCGCGGTGAGCAGGCCGAGGTCCTGGTTCAAGTCGGCGTTGAAGGAAACCTGCTGCGCGATCTGCTGGTCGTAGACGAGCGCCTGATACAAGCGAGATGATTCGCCACCGGACAAAATTTCGTCCGCCAATTCCAGAGCCGGGGCGTCCTGGCTCCGGAGGGAGGGCGCGAGATAAGTCACCGCGATCGCCGGGAGCGGCACCTTCGGGCTGTATTTGACAATCGTCTTGTCTTCCTTGCGCGGCGGCTCCTGCGCCGTCACGCGCGGGATTTTTTCCGCGGGTTTCTTGATCGCGCCGAAATATTTGTCCACCCAGTCGTGCAATTCGTTAGGCTGAAAATCACCGACTACGATGAGGGTGGCGTTGTCCGGCCGGTAAAAGGTGGCATGAAAGGCGCGCACTTCCGGCAGCTTGGACGCGTCGAGCTCGGCGATGTTGCCGATCCCCGGCCGCTTGTAGGGATGGACGGCGTAGGAATTCCTTACCGTATCGAGAAAAAACTCGCCGTAGGGATTGGCCAGAATCCGCTGGCGATATTCCTCCTTCACCACATCGCGCTCCGAATTGAAATTCGTTTCGTTCAGCGCGAGCGACGACATCCGCTCGGCTTCCGCCCACAGGATCGGCTGGAGATAATTCGACGGCACAACCTCGTGATAAACCGTCACGTCCTCGGCGGTGTAGGCGTTGTTCTCGCCGCCGATGTTTTCGGTCAGGTTGTCGAACGTGTCCGGGGTAAGATGTTCGTTCCCCTTGAACATCATGTGCTCAAACAAATGCGCGAACCCGCTGCGGCCCGCCGGGTCATCCTTTGAGCCGACATGATACCAGACTTGGACGGCGACCGTCGGGCTGGAATGGTCTTCCACCGAGTAGATCTCGAGACCGTTCGGCAAGGTTTCGTGCTGGAAGTTCAGGGGCGGCACCGCGACCGCCGACTTCGCGGGTTCCGGATCAGCCGCGCGTGCGATGGGAAGGGATGCGATGAGGAGCGCGGCGAGAGCAGGAGAAAATTTCACGATGGGTTCGACACCTGACAGACAACTTCGTTGCGAGAATCCCCAGATCGTGTCGGCTCGCGGGCGCCAATGGGCCTGACTGGGCTCGAACCAGTGACCCTGCGCTTATCAAGCGCATGCTCTAACCAACTGAGCTACAGGCCCGCGAGGCGCGGAACGCCAAGGGAGTGAATAGTGAAGGGTGATTGGTGATTGGTCAAGGCGCAGCCGATTTCGGTTTTCGCCCGCCGATCCCCCAGCGCAAGGCGAGCCCCAGGACCGCGCCGCAACTGTCGATCATCACATCGCTGGACGACGCCCCGCGGCTCGGCACGAAGGATTGATGATATTCATCCGATGCCGCGAAGCAGATCGCCACGGCGAGAGCGAGCGCCGCGGAGGGCCCAAGGCTGCGTCCGCTAGTGTGACGAAAACGAAACGCCCGCCAAAGCAAGACCGCGAGAATTGCATACTCGATCAGGTGCGCGCCCTTCCGGACGAGGAAATGAATCTGCATCATCGTCTCCCAGGAGATATCGGGCTTCAGCCAACGGAGAAACGGCACCAGGAAACGCGATGTGTGTTCCGCCGAGAGAAGGTCAGTCGACGCGGTGAACATGAGCGCCATCCAGAGGAGCACCGGAAGCCAGGATTTGAAGACGGCGGAGAAACGCAAGCCGGGAGTGTAATCGGCGGAGGGTGTCTGACAAACCCAGTGTCCCGGGTTAATCTCGCCGCCGGAAATGAAAACTGAGTTGCCGCCGCCACTGGTCTTCGAGCCGCTTTTCATGGAGCGGATGTGGGGCGGGCGGCGTTTGGAGAGTGTTTTTGGCAAGAAGCTTCCGCCCGGGAAGTGCATCGGCGAATCTTGGGAAGTCGTCGATCGGCCGGAAACGCAGAGTGTCGTTAGGCAAGGCCCGTGGCGCCGGCGGACGCTGCACGAACTTTGGTCCGATCATCGTAGCGAAATCTTTGGTCCCGCCGTGCCGGACGCGCCGCGTTTCCCGATCTTTGCCAAG
>DATMNS010000038.1:0-2725 GCA_035568735.1 Chthoniobacterales bacterium
GGTGACGTTCATGCCTGGGGGAATGTAATTGGCCACCAGCGTCGGGATGCCGATGCCAAGGTTGACGTAATAACCGTCGCGCAATTCCCGCGCCGCGCGTTTTGCCATCAATTCGCGGATGGGGTTTTCTTTCTTGGCCGCCGCGCCGCCCTGCACGGTGCGGAACTCGATCCGTTTTTCGTATTTCGCCCCTTGGATAATGCGGTCGACGAAAATGCCCGGCGTATGGATCTGGTCGGGATCAAGTTCACCTGCCTCGACGAGATGCTCTACTTCAGCGACGCAGACCCTGCCGCAGGACGCGATCATGGGGTTGAAGTTCCGCGAGGTTTTTCGAAAAATGAGGTTGCCGGATTTGTCGCCTTTCCACGCTTTCACGAGCGAAACCTCGACTTTGATGCCGGGCTCGAGCACATACTCCTTGCCCTCGAAAACTTTTGTTTCCTTGCCTTCGGTCAATTTGGTGCCGAAGCCGGTGCGGGTGTAGAACCCCGGGATGCCCGCGCCGCCGGCGCGCAACCGCTCAGCCAGTGTGCCCTGCGGGATGAGCTCGAGATCGAGTTCGCCCGCCAGCACCTGGCGTTCGAACTCCTTGTTCTCACCGACGTAGGAGGCCATGACTTTCTTTACCTGCCGGGTCGTGAGGAGAACGCCCATGCCAAAGCCATCCACGCCCGCGTTGTTCCCGACGATTGTGAGGCCTTTCACCCCGCTGTCGTGCAGGGCGGCGATGAGATTTTCTGGGATACCGCAGAGCCCGAACCCACCCGCGGCGATCGTCATGTTGTCGTGAAGGAGACCGGCCAGCGCGGCCTTTGCGTCGGAGTAAACTTTGCTCATTTGGAGAGAAGTTTAACCATGGATTACACCGATGGGCACGGATGAATTGCCGCGAGAGCGATATGCGAGTTGTAGACGCATCCCCTGTGGGAGGCGCGAGTGTCGGGATCGATCTTCTCTCTGCCAGCGACGTCTTCTCCCGCGCTTCGCACAGCGAAGCGGCTACAGCGCGAAGCGTGATTGCGACGCGTGATTGTAACGGTGATTGTGACGCCAGCTTGCCGCGCGGAGATTCATCGCCAGATTGCAAGCGCTCTCATGTCCAAATCTCTCGCCCACCGTCTCGCTGAATATTCCTGTTCGCTTATTTTCGAGGATCTTTCGCCGGAAGTTGTCCACGAGGTGAAGCGGCGGGTGATCGATTCCTTCGGTTGCGCGCTCGGCGCCTGGCATGAGGATCCGTGCGTCATTGCGCGTAAAGTTGCCTCCGATTTCTCGGCCAGGAATGGCGCGACCGTCATCGGCACCGATCATCAGGCGCCGCCGGATTGGGCGGCCTTCGCGACCGGCTGCTGCATTCGTTATTTCGATTATAACGATACCTATCTTTCGAAAGAGCCGGCGCATCCGAGCGACAATATCGCCGCCGCTCTCGCGGTCGCCGAAAGCGTGGGCGCGAATGGTCGCGAGCTGATCACCGCGATTGCGCTGGCCTACGAAGTGCAGTGCCGTTTTTGCGATGCCGCGAGCATTCGCGCGCGCGGCTGGGATCACCCGACCTACGGCGCTTTCTCCACCGCTCTGGCAGCCGCGCGTTTGATGAAACTCGACCCGGAAAAGACGCGCCACGCGGTCAATATCGCGGGTGTCAATTGCGCCGCCTTTCGGCAGGCCCGGGTAGGGGAACTTTCGCATTGGAAAGGCGTCGCCTTTGCCAACGCCGCGCGGCACGGCGTCTACGCCGCGCTTCTCGCGCGGGCCGGAATGACGGGGCCGGCGCCGATTTTCGAGGGGCAAATGGGATTCGAGAAGGAACTCGGGGTGTCGTTAGGCAATGTCGGCGAGGTCTTTGTCAAACGCCCTAACGAAAAGAACGTGAACGAAGGCACGGCTGCGATGATTCTCAAGACCAGCATCAAGTATTGGCCGGCCGAGTATCACAGCCAGAGCGCGATCGAAGCCGCGCTCTTTCTGCGCCAGGAGATCGGCGACCCGGCCAAAATTCAGTCGGTTCGGATTGAGAGTCACGATGCCTCGGTCGACATCATTGGGAGCGAACCGGAGAAGTGGAAACCGGAGACGCGCGAGACGGCGGATCACAGCCTGCCTTACATCACCGCGATCGCGCTGCTCGATGGCGAGGTAACGGAAAAGCAGTTTCAGCCGGCGCGTTTCATGGATTCGAAGATCTGGAAATTCCTCGAAAGCGTAACGGTGGAGCGCAACGCCGAGCTCACGTCGCTTTACGCCACGGCAGTGGCGAACATCGTGCATGTCACGTTGCAGGACGGCCGGGTGCTGACCAAGCGGGTCGATTATCCGCTGGGCAATGCCTTCAACCCGGTGAGCGACCGGCAACTGGAAGGAAAGTTCAACGCGCTGGTCGTCCCGGAACTGGGCGAGGAGGGCGCCACGAAAATTTTGGCGGCGGGTTGGAAACTGGAGGAGACGTCCAACTTTCACGACTTAATGAAGCTGGCGCGGATGCCAGCCTAACGAACTGTTTGACTATGCCGCGGGATTCCTCGACTTCGCTCCGATTAACGAGCCGCTTGCGCCAGCTGATTGCGCGGGGCGTAGTTGCCCTGCCAGGCGTGCCAAACGCCTCCATGGCGCGTCAGGTGGAACGCGCGGGATTCGACGCCGTTTACATCAGTGGCGCGGGGCTGGCGAATTGCACTGCCGGCTTGCCCGATGTCGGGCTGCTGACTTTGAATGAAGTCGC
>DATMNS010000039.1:0-4260 GCA_035568735.1 Chthoniobacterales bacterium
GACTCGAGCATGAGCCGCTCCGGCGCGACGTAGAGGAGGCGGAACTCGCCGTTGTAGAGTCCGCGCAGCCGCGAGCGCGCCTGCGCGCCATCGAGCGCGGAATTCAAAAACGTCGCTGCGACCCCGCTCGCCTGAAGCGCATCGACCTGGTCCTTCATCAGCGAGATGAGCGGCGAAATCACGATCGTCAGGCCCTCGCGCAACAGCGCCGGCAATTGAAAACATAGCGACTTCCCGCCGCCCGTCGGCATGAGGGCAAAGACATCGCGTCCCGCCAGTGCGTCGCGCACGATCTCCTCCTGCAACGGCCGAAAGGCCGAATAGCCGAAGTGTTTCTTGAGGGCGGCGCGCAGTTCCAAAGTCCGTCAGCTTTTACTTCAGCAGCCGCCGGGGCAAGAACGGAACGCTAATCGAGCGTCTGCCGGTAGCGTTTGACTCCGATGATGAGGGCGATGAGCGCGAAAAGCGCGATCTGCCAGAGCTGCAGGAGGACGTCGTTGAAGGCGTTTCCTTTCAACAAGATCCCGCGCACGATGCGCAGAAAATGGGTGAGCGGGAAAAATTCGCCGATCGCCTGGGCCCACGGCGGCATGCCGCGAAATGGGAACATGAATCCGGAGAGCAGGATCGAGGGCAGAAAGACGAAGAAGGTCATCTGCATCGCCTGCAGCTGATTTTTCGCGATGGTCGAAAAGGTAATGCCCATGGCGAGATTCGCGGCGATGAAGACGAGCGCGACTGCGAGGAGGAGAGGAATGCTGCCTTGCATCGGGACATGAAAAAGAAAATGGGCCGCGACCAGAATGACCCCGACCTGGATGTAGCCGATCATGATGTAGGGGACGATTTTTCCGATCAGCACTTCGCTCGGGCGGGTCGGCATGGAGAGAAGATTTTCCATCGTGCCGCGCTCCCGCTCGCGGGTGATCGCGAGGCCGGTGATCATGATCATGGTCATGGTCAGGATGACGCCCATCAGGCCGGGGACGATGTTGTATTGGGTGATGATCTCCGGGTTGTAGAGCGCGTGGATCCTGACGTCGACCGGGCCGGCGGTGGCGTTGAGCGAGGCGAGCGAGCCTTTCAGATCCTGTTGCAGCGCGGTATTGATGACATTGCCTAACGAGGCGAGGGCGTTGCCGGTTGCCACCGGATCGCTCGCGTCGGCTTCCACGAGGATGGCGGGTTGATCGCCGCGCAGCAGATCGCGCGTGAAATTCTGCGGAATGTTGATCACGAACTGCACTTCGCCGCGCGCCAGGAGATTGTGGGCTTCCTCCTCCGTCGCGACCTGCTCGACGAAATTGAAGTAGGTGCTGTTCTTCATCGCATAAAGCAACGTGCGCCCGTAGGGGCCGCGATCGGCGAGCACGACAGCGGCGGGGAGATGGCGCGGATCGGAGTTGATCGCGTAACCGAAAAGGGTGAGCTGGATCAGCGGAACGCCGAGCATCATCGCGAAGGTCAGCCGGTCGCGCCGCATCTGCGTGAACTCCTTCACGATGATCCCGCGCAGGCGTCCGAAGGAGAATTTAGGGTGACGCTTCATGGCGTGAAATTGTCCCTGGAACCTTCCATCAAACTGATGAAGGCGTCCTCCAGCCCGGAAGGAATCTCGCGCCAATCGTAGGGCGGATGGCGGAAGGGGGCGATCGCCTGCTTGAGCGCAGCCGCGTCGTCGCTGCTTACGTGCAGAGCGTTGCCAAAGGCGACCGCCTGCTGCACGCCCGACAGAGCGCGGAGCTGTTCGGCCAAATGCGGGAGGTCAGGTCCGCTGACCGACCACGTCGTTAGGCCGACTTGCGTGATGACATCATCGACCGAGCCGTCGGCCAGCAGTTTGCCGAAGGAAATGTAGGCCAGCCGATGGCAGCGCTCGGCTTCGTCCATGTAATGCGTCGTGATGAGGAAGGTCAGCCCCTGGGCCGAGAGCTGGTGGATTTGTTCCCAGAAATCGCGCCGCGCTTTCGGGTCGACGCCCGCGGTCGGCTCGTCGAGCAGGAGCAGCTTCGGTTTGTGAATCAGGCAGGCGGCGAGCGCGAGGCGCTGTTTCCAGCCGCCGGAAAGCTGGCCCGCGAGCTGTTTTTGCCGGCCGGCGAGCCCGAGCTGCGCGATGCTTTCTTTCACGGTGGCGCGCCGATTTTTCACCGCATACATGCGGGCGACGAAATCCAGATTCTCCTCGATGCTCAGGTCTTCCCAAAAACTGAAACGCTGCGTCATGTAACCGACTTCGCGTTTGATCGCTTCGCTCTCCGCGATCACATCGTAACCGAGCACACGTCCGCTCCCGTCGTCGGCGCGGAGCAACCCGCAAAGCATGCGCAGGAAAGTCGTCTTGCCGCTGCCGTTCGGGCCGAGGAAGCCGTAGATCTGCCCCGTGTGGACGTGCAAATCGACATGATCGACGACCGCACGCTCGCCGAAGCGCTTCGTCATTCCGCGCACGTCGATGGCCGAATCGCCGTTCATTTTTTCGGTTCGAATTGCACATCCACCGGCTGCCCGGGGTGCAGTTTGGCCGCGGTCACGGGATCGAAAACCGATTCCACCATGAAGACGAATTTTTCCCGGCTCTCCTGGCTGTAGATGACCGGCGGGGTGTACTCGGCGCGCGGCGAAATGTAGCTGACGCGGCCGATAAACGGCGCGCTCACCCCGTCCACTGTGACCCGCGCGGTGTCGCCGGGTTGAATCGAACCGATGCGCGTCTCGGGAACAAAGGCGCGCACTTTGATATTGGGCGGAGGGAGCAGCGCGGCGATCGGTTTGCCGGCCGGGACAAATTCGCCCTGCCGGTAAAGCGTGTCGTAAACCAAGGCGGCCTGCGGCGCGGATTGTTTCATCTGCGAAAGGTTCCACTCCGCTTGCGCGAGCTGCTGTTGGTTCTGGTCCCGAACGGCGCGCGCGTTGTCCAGATCCTGCGCCGCCGAGGGTCCTTCGTGAAAGAGTTGCTGCTGCCGCTTGAAGGTTGCCTCGGAGAGGGCGAGGGCTGCTCTTGCCTGGTCGCGCGCCGCCAGTTCCATCGTCGGGTCGAGAGAAAAAAGCGGCTGGTCGGCGGTGACCTGCTGGCCGCGTTGCACGTCCAGATGGTCGAGAATACCGCCGAGCGGTGAGCTGACGTAGACGTACTCACCCTCGACGTAGCCCTGGACGCGATCGCTCGGCGCCTTCCGGCAACCGGCGAGGAGCAGAACCCCACTCGTTAGGCAAACAACGCGGTGCAAGATTCGGTTTGTCTTCATCGCTTCCCTTTTGTTGGCCGGAGCACGCCGCGGAGCACGATCCCGATCACGCCGGCAAAAGCCTCCTTCGGTGAGAGGCTCAATTCCTCGAGCTTCTGCGGATTCATGATTGCCTGAATCGCCGCCAGGATGGTCTCGATCATGAGGGTGACGGAGACATCGCGGCGCACATCCCCAGAACGCTGGCCGGCGACGAACAAACCGCGAAAATGCTTTTCGATGAGCCGCGCGCGTCGTTGCTCGAGTCGCTGGAAAATGTGCGGCGCTTTCAGCCGCATATCGCGCACGAAGGGCGGCTTGAGTTCACTCAGCTCGCGCAGCATCCCCTCGAGCATCGCGCGCAGCAGCGCGGCGAAATCATCCGGCCGACTGCGTTCGATCGTCTGGAGCGTCGCGTCGACGCGGGCAAATTTGTCTTTCATCACGGCCTCGAGCAGGGCCTCCTTGCCCGGGAAATGCGCGTAGAGCGTCTTCTTGCTCATGCCCAGTTCGGCGGCGAGATCGTCCATCGTCACGGTGCGGAAACCATGACTGAGAAAATGTCCGCGGGCTGCTTCCAGTACCCGGCGGCGCGGGGAGAGGGCGCTGGGCGGGGCCGACCTGGCGGCCGCGATCGACGTCGAGCGTGCTGTTCGCTTGTTTGTTTTCATTTCCTGCGGCGTTCTGTCGTGTCCCTCAGAGACTTCGGAAACCAAAAGAGTGTAACAAGTTTCCTAGCATCGGCAAATGAAAATTGTTTTGGCGGTCGCGGCGATTCCGTCGTGCCCGATCGCGCTCCTGGCAGGCATCTCTCCCGAGGGAAGAGCAGTCGGGTCTAGCCCATGCCTACAGTCCGCGCGGTCTGAGCGGCGTTCGTGCAGATTTTGAACAACGCCGGGTGCTCGAAGATTATTGTGTTGGCCAATGCTTCTACGGCCGCGGCGGTGTCCTCGCCTTCGGGCAATTCTGGGAAGAAAAAAACCGCGATGCGTTAGTCCTCGATAATTTTTTCCAGCTGCGCCGCCGGGTCCCAGCC